>NZ_JBNAZM010000023.1:0-72827 GCF_051195215.1 Arhodomonas sp. AD133
AACCGAAGCCCGAACCGAAGCCCGAACCGAAGCCCGAACCGAAGCCCGAACCGAAGCCCGAACCGAAGCCCGAACCGAAGCCCGAACCGGAGCCGGAGCCGGAGCCGGAGCCGGAGCCGGAGCCGGAGCCGGAGCCGGAGCCGGAACCGGAACCGGAACCGGAACCGGAACCGGAACCGGAACCGGAACCGGAACCGGAACCGGAACCGGCAGAACCAGGGCCTGAGCCTGGCGACAACAATGACGAGCGCGCCGAGTCCGGGGCGGAGAAGACGGACAGTGCGGGCGATTCAGGCGCAGCGGCCGGCTCGGGTGAGACGGATGCGGCTGCCCCTGCCGGCGCGTCAGGCCCGGACCGTGGCGCCACCTCCGGTGCCGCGGACCACAGCGGCTATCTTCAATCTCTGTTTGCGGCGTTGCAGCGGTACAAGGAGTACCCGCGGCGGGCCAAGCTGCGGCGGGACGAGGGGGTGGTGAACCTTTCCTTCACGTTGACCGCTGACGGTGAAGTCCGCGAAGCGTCAGTAGCGGAGACTTCCGGCTCGCGCACGCTGGATCGGGCGGCATTGCGCATGCTTCGGGCGGCCTCGCCATTACCGACGCCACCGGCGGACCTGGTGGGTCGCGAGATCGTCGTTCCGGTGCAGTACCAGCTGCGCTAGCGCGATGTCATCGAGCTCCAGCCACCGCTGCGGCTGACAGACGCCCCCCGGCATGCGGATCCGGGTCATGAACTGGTAGGCCGCCTCGCTGCGCCCGGGGAGCATCGCCTTGGTGGCGAGGTGCTTGAGGCACCGCTGATCAGTTGCATGTTGCAATGCAACATCACCGCTTCTATAGTGCACTGCAACATTTGATGACGTCCCAAAGGAGGGAGTCACATGAGTAACGAGACAATCACTGGACTTACCGAGCAGTTCACCAAGGCCTTCGAGCCGACGCGTGCCTTTGTTGGCCTGACCGTGGATCACATCGAGAAGCTGGCGCAGGTCCAGATCGAGGCCGCCAAGGCGTACACCGATCTCGGTATCGCCCAGACCCGTGAGGCCCTGCAGATCTCCGATGCGAAGTCCCTGCAGGACTACGTCGCGAGGCAGAAGGACGTCGCCGAGACCGTGACCAAGCGGGTCAGTGACGACGCCCAGAAGCTTGGCGAGCTCGGCACGAGCTACACCGAAGAGGCGACCAAGCTCGTTGAGCAGAACATCGGCCAGGTCCAGGGCGCTGCCAAGCCGGCTTCCCGCCAGGCCGCGACCAAGAGCAGCGGCGCCAAAGCCTCGGCATAAGCGCCGTTACCCGCCGGGACTTCGCGCCCGGCGGGGCGATGAATGAAAGGCTGGTCATGCGACCGGCCTTCTTTCGTCTGAACCCACCCGATGTCAGTCGTTCGCGGCTTCCAACCGAATAGCCCGAAATGGTTGCGGCCCGCATGGCTGCTGGAGGCCCGCGAGCGCAGCGACAGCGCGCCGCCGGAAGGCGGGGCGGGCAATATGCCCCTTTGAACCCCCGAGCCGGGCTGCCGGCCCAAGGGTGGTTGGACGAATTGCCGTGGATCTCATTCGCCGAGCACGCGGCGGCGTTCCTCGAACTCTTCCGTGTCGATTTCTCCGCGCGCATACCGCTCTTTGAGGATATCGAGCGGCGTACGTCCCGGCTGTCCATGATGCGGCGCTTGCGGGCCTTGCCACGGTCCACCGAGCCAGCGCACCAGCAGTACGACACCCGCGATTACCGTGACGAGGACCAGGATCATGAAGAGCGGACCAAGGATCATGCCGTACCAGCCTCCGCCCCAGTCCATCATATGGGGGCCGTAGCCACGCGAGTACGGCTCTGCCTGTCGTTGTGCCCAAGCCCAATCCGAAGCCAGCGCGATCCCGGCAACTGTAACCGCCGCCGGGAATATCCGGTGCTTGCTCATATCTGCGTTCCCCTTCGTTTGGGCTGTCCTCCGAATGCCCGTGCGTGCGGAGGTTTCAGCGCACGGTCCATTGATGCAGGTGGCCCTGGAGCCCATCGCGTTCCAACGCGCCGTGCCGCTGCAAGAACCCGTATGTGCCTGAACCCTGCTCCCGGAGCGCCGAAATGGCTGATACCCAGCGTTTGTCCGTACGGCAAACCAGAATGACAGGCCTGTTGCGATGCGGCTTGATCTCGATCATACGATCGGCGTTCACGGATCGGTGGCCGAGTTTCCGTGTGGCGCGATCGCGTCGACTCGGTGGCCTGCTAGCCTGAGAGTGAATGGAAGGCGGATGTCGTCATGAACGGCCTCCGGAGGATGCGATGGCGCCGACGCTGACGGAGGGGACTGTGCGCCTTACCGGAACATCCGTCCTCCCGCGGATGCCGCGTGCTCGGGCGTTGGATCGAGGTACGGACAGTTCTTGGGGCTGGTGGCTTTCCCTGAAGCGGCGCTGTCTCAAGCTGTGTGCCAAGGCGGGTTGCGTCCGCGCTTCGACAGCGGAGAGGGCGCCGAGGCCCGCCCGCCACGTGATTACTCTGCAGCGGCTCCGCCATGAACGGGGGCCGCTTGTTCGAGGGTGGACGTTCTCCCCATGCGCGAACCTCGCCTGATGCACACTGTCACCCGTGTGACCCTGTTCGTGGTCGCGCTGTGGGCCATACAGGGGATGGCGGCGTTGCTGGGCATGTCGCTCGGGCCGCTGGGTGTGCAGCCACGGGAGGTGGCGGCGTTGCACGGCGTCGTGACTGCGCCGCTGGTGCACGGCTCATACTCGCATCTCATGGCCAACACCCCGGCGTTGCTGGTGTTGGGCGTGGCGATGCTGTACGGCTACCCGCGCGCTTCGCGGATCGCGCTGCCCATCATCTGGCTCGGTTCCGGCCTGGGGGTGTGGCTGTTCGCCCGCGAGGCGGTCCACCTTGGTGCCAGCGGCCTCATGTACGGAATGATGCTCTTCGTCTTCGTGATGGGCATCCTGCGCCGCGATCGCCCATCGATGGCGCTGGCGATGCTGGTGTTCTTCCTCTACGGCGGCATGATCTGGGGTGTTCTGCCATTGAAGCCCGGCATTTCCTTTGAATCCCACCTTTTCGGCGCGCTGGCCGGTGTCGCCGCGGCGTTTCTGCTGCGCCATCGGGATCCCCTCGCCGAGCGCCGGGTGAGGAAGCGGCCCGTCGATCCCCGGCGCGAGGAAGAGGATCCGGTCATCGGGGAGCTCTGGCGGGACGCAGAGGCGCCGGAGGTTCCGCGGCGCCGTCGGGATGAGTGAAAACGGGTGCGCCGATCTGGCTTGCTTCGCCTACCGGCGATTGCCTTGGAACTGCGCTCACGCTGTCGCTGTTCCGCCTGCGGCGGCGGTGCTGCGCTCGCGGTAGCCGATGGCTTCGGCGAGGTGGGCGACGGTAACGCGCTCGCTCTCGGCGAGATCGGCGATGGTGCGGGCGACGCGCAGACAGCGGTGATAGCCGCGGGCCGACAGGCCCAGGCGTTCGGTCGCCTGGTCCAGCATTTCGCCCTCCGCGCGGCCCAATGCACATGTTCGTTCCAGTGTTCCCGCCGGTAGCCGGGCCGCGGCGGTGCCGTCGCGTTGCTGCTGAACTTGCCGTGTGGCCTCGACACGGGTACGGACCTCGGCGCTGCACTCGCCGGGCGGGCTCGTCCGTAGCTCCGTGGGGGCCAGGCGGGGTACCGAGCAGAACAGGTCGATGCGATCGAGCAGGGGACCGCTTATCCGCCCCTGATAGCGGGTGATCTGGTCGGGTGTGCAGCGGCAGGCGCTGGTGGGATCGCCCAGATGGCCGCAGGGGCAGGGGTTCATGGCAGCCACGAGCTGGAAGGCCGCCGGGTAGCGCACTTTGGCTGCCGCCCGGGAGATCTCGACGTGCCCTGTCTCCAACGGTTCGCGCAGCATTTCCAGCGCCTTGCGGCTGAACTCCGGCAGCTCGTCGAGAAACAGCACCCCATTGTGGGCCAGTGATACCTCGCCGGGCCGGGGCCGTGAGCCGCCCCCGGCGAGGGCGACGTGGGAGGCGGAGTGGTGTGGGCTGCGAAACGGGCGCACGCCCCAGCGGGCGGGGTCGAAGCCGCCGTCGCTCACCGACGCGACGGTGGCCGCTTCGAGGCTCTCGTCGTCGCTCATGCGGGGGAGAATGCCGGGCAGACGTGCCGCCAGCATGCTCTTGCCCGTGCCGGGCGGGCCGGCGAGCAGCAGGGAGTGGCCGCCAGCGGCGGCGATCTCCAGACATCGTCTTGCCTGATATTGTCCGCGCACGTCGGCGAGGTCGGGGGCGTCCCGGCGTCTGCCGGCTTGCGGCGGGCTCGCATAGGCCAGGCGGTCGCGGTCGCTCAGGTGGGCGCAGACTTCGAGCAGGTGATCGGCGCCGAGGGCCAGTTCCGGGCCCGCGACAGCCGCTTCGGTGGCGCTCGCCGCCGGCAGAATCGCCTGGCGGCCGGCTTCACGGCAATGCACCGCGAGTGGCAGGGCGCCGGAGACGGGGCGCAGGTCACCGGTGAGCGCGAGCTCGCCGGCGAATTCGTAGCCGGTGACGGCCTCCTTCGGTATCTGGCCGGAGGCGGCGAGGATGCCCAGCGCGATGGGCAGATCGAAGCGCCCGCCTTCCTTGGGCAGATCCGCCGGGGCGAGGTTGATGGTGATCCGTCGTGCGGGAAAATCGAATCCGCTGGTGACCAGCGCGCTGCGCACCCGGTCGCGGGCTTCCTTCACGGCGGTTTCGGGCAGACCGACGATGGACAGTGACGGCAGTCCCCCGGCGAGATGCACTTCGACGGCCACTGACGGGGCTTCCACACCCACCGCCGCGCGGCCGTGAACAACGGCGAGCGACACGGTTCCCTCCTTTGGGCACCGCCGGCGGCGATGCTTCCCTGAGTGCTACAGGGCGCCTCTCCCGGCGCCCCTGAACGTCGGGACTAGTCGACCGGCTGCGGCGGCTGACTCTCGCTGTGGCCGGCTTCGAGTGCCGCCACGCGCTGCTCCAGTGCCTCCAGCCGGGCACGCGTGCGGGCGAGCACCTTCGCCTGGGCGTCGAATTCTTCCCGCGTGACCAGATCCATTCGCGAGAAGGCCGACTGCAACGCAGTGCGCGCGTTCTTCTCGATTTCCTGCTGGAACTCGCGCACCCCGCCGGGCAGATGCTCGCTGACGCGTCGCGCGAGATCGTCGAGTTGCTTGGGATCGAGCATCGGGCGTCCTCCCTGTGGGTTGTCTTCATTCTACGTCGTTACGAGTCCGCGTGGCGAATGCACCAATTGCGCGCGCGCCGCCGCGGGCGATTGCACCGAATCGGTGCGGGTGTGTCCTGGCCCCAATCATGGGGGTTTCCGTTAACTATTTGAGTTTCATGAACAAATCAGAGATGGCACGCGGGGTGCTTAGAGGGAGTCAGGTTGGGCGCTGTGCCGGAATGTCCCGGCCGATCAGGGAGATTTAGACGATGAAACTGCTCACCGCGATTATCAAACCTTTCCGCCTCGACGATGTGCGCGAGGCTCTTTCGGAGATCGGCGTACGGGGTATCACCGTGACCGAGGTCAAGGGCTTCGGCCGGCAGAAGGGTCACACCGAGCTCTACCGCGGCGCCGAGTACGTCGTGGACTTTCTGCCCAAGATGAAGCTCGAGGTGGCGCTCGACGACGCGCTCGTGGAGCAGGCCGTCGAGGCCATAGCCCGCGCGGCGAACACCGGCAAGATCGGTGACGGAAAGATCTTCGTCACGGAGCTCGCCGAGGTCATGCGCATCCGTACCGGCGAGACGGGCGTGGACGCGCTGTAACCGTGAGGCGTTCGCCGATTATTCCAGTGAATGAGGGAGGCAGGTTCCCATGGACCGTGTAGTCGAACTGGCCTACGCGCTGGACACCTTTTATTTCCTGGTGTCCGGCGCGTTGGTGATGTGGATGGCGGCGGGCTTCGCCATGCTCGAGGCGGGGCTGGTGCGCGCCAAGAATACCGCCGAGATTCTGACCAAGAACGTCGCGCTCTATGCCATCGCCTGCGTGATGTATCTGCTCTGTGGCTATCAGATCATGTACGGAGAGGCGGTCAACGCCTTCATCCCGGGCTTCGGCTCGCTGATCGGTGCCGATCACACGGCGCAGTCGGTGCTCGCCAGTGATGGTGGCATCTATTATTCCACGCTGTCCGATTTCTTCTTCCAGGTGGTGTTCGTCGCCACGGCCATGTCCATCGTCTCCGGTGCGGTGGCCGAGCGCATGAGGCTCTGGGCGTTCCTTGCCTTCGCCGTGATCATGACCGGTTTCATCTACCCGGTGCAGGGTTACTGGAAGTGGGGCGGCGGTTTCCTCGACCAGCTCGGCTTTCAGGACTTCGCCGGTTCCGGCGTCGTGCACATGGCCGGGGCGGCCGCCGCGCTCGCCGGTGTGCTGCTGCTCGGCGCGCGCAAGGGCAAGTACGGACCCAAGGGCGAGGTCCGTGCCATCCCCGGTGCCAACCTGCCGTTGGCGACCCTGGGCACGTTCATCCTGTGGCTCGGGTGGTTCGGCTTCAACGGCGGCTCGGAGCTCAAGGTCTCCAACGTGGCCGAGGCCAACGCCGTCGCCCAGGTGTTCGTCAACACCAACATGGCGGCAGCCGGCGGTGTGATCGCCGCGCTCGCCACCGCCCGTCTCGCTTTCGGCAAGGCGGATCTCACCATGGCGCTCAACGGTGCGCTCGCCGGCCTCGTGGCGATCACCGCCGAACCGCTCACCCCCGCCCCGCTGCTCGCCACGATCATCGGCGCAATCGGCGGCGTGCTGGTGGTGTTCTCCATCGTCGCCCTCGACAAGCTCAAGATCGACGATCCGGTGGGCGCCATCTCGGTGCACGGCGTGGTCGGAATCTGGGGGCTGCTCGCCGTACCCCTGTCCAATGACGCGGCGGGTTTCGGCGGACAGCTCGCGGGGATCGCCACCATCTTCGTCTGGGTGTTCGCCGCAAGCCTGATCGTCTGGGCCGTGCTCAAGGCGGCCGTGGGCATTCGCGTCTCCGAGGACGAGGAGTCGGAAGGTACGGATATCGGCGAATGCGGTCTGGAGGCCTATCCGGAGTTCACCAAGCTCACCTGACAGGCGTGCTTGGATACCGCTAAAACGATAAGAAAAAGAAACTTAAAGGCAGTGATCGGCGCGTTCGGTGTGGGCGTGCCGCACTGCCTTCTTTTTTTCACTCGCCCCGCTTGGGGGCAGGTGCCGACCTTGCCAACCGATATACCCATATGCCGGCATCTGGACGTGCTCCTGTCGCTTTGTGATAGATTCCACGCCCTCGTCGCGTCGCAATCGTCACCATGACGCGACGGCCTCAGTGCGGGTCCGGCGCCGGTGACCCGTCGCGGTCCGGTCCTGGGCCCGGAAGGGAGGCATTCACTCGAAGCAAGGAGTTGCTCAATGATTGCCGACAGCGACACGGTCGCACGGACGAGTACCGGTCAATCCCTGTTCTCGGATGAGCGCCGATATGCGGCGTATGCTTACATCGCCCAGATCGTCGGGGTGTTTACCGCCATCGGTTTCATCGTCGCGCTCGTCATCGATTACCTGGCGCGCGACGAGCTCCCGCGCGATGGCACAACGGCCGCGCACGTCAACTGGCAGATTCGCACCTTCTGGTGGAGTGTGGCGTATTGCGTCCTCGCCTGGCTCGTCGGGATTTTCGGAACGTTTTTCATCATCGGCCCGGTGATCGGTGTGGCCGTCTGGTTCGCCGCGTTCATCTGGGGCATCTACCGGATCGCCCGCGGCTTCATCAAGCTGGCCGACGGCCAGCGTCCGAAACCGGGGTACGAATGAGGCAATTCGCCGCAGGCGGTTTCTTGATGAGTGGCGAGCAGTGAGTGGCAGGTTTCAAGTGCCGAGCGGTACCCGCGGCGGCAGCGTCGCGTGTAACGCGAGCATTCGATATGCCCGCCAGGGATCGGCGCCGCTGCGAAGCATACGGGCAATGCCAGCCGTGGCGATCCGCTGGTGCTGGCAGACGACGTCTCTGCACTCGGGATGTCGGCCAGCGCTTCGCGCTCGCCGACCTACGGCGGTCTTCCCCGGTTAGCTACGCGACAGCGGTAGGTCGGGGACCGCCTCCGGCGGTGCCCGACGTTGGTGCGTGGGGGCACTGCCGGCGCCGCCTCCGTATGCGATCGGTTGGCGTGCGCGGAGCGGAGCGCTGGTAATGTCGGCCAGCGCACGCGCTCGCCGACCTGCGGCGACTGTTCAGCGATGTTCATGCACAGCGCTTGACCGGCAACGGAGTATCTACGGCTTATTCACTCACGGTGCTTTCCGGGTACCCACAGCAGATCACCGTGGCCGGCGGCGGCGTTGACGTGACGGGCGGCCACGAACAGGTAGTCCGAGAGACGGTTGATGTAGCGCAGGCCCGCCTCGTTGATGGGGTGCTCGCGGTGGAGGGTGACCATGTCGCGCTCGGCGCGGCGGGCGACCGTGCGGGCGAAGTGCAGGTGCGCCGCGCGCGCGACGCCGCCGGGCAGGATGAACGAGCGCAGGGACTCGAGCTCGGCGTTGTAGGCGTCAATGCAGCGCTCGAGCCACGTCACCTGGCTTGCTTCGAGGCGCAGAGGGTCGTGCTTGAGCTCGGCGTCCAGGGGGGTGGCGAGGTCGGCGCCCAGATCGAAGAGGTCGTTCTGGATGCGCTCTAGCTCCGATTCGAGCTGGCCGGTACCGTCGATGCGGGCGAAGCCGATAGCGGCGTTGAGCTCGTCGACGCTGCCGAACGCGGCCACCCGCGGGTCGTCCTTGGGCACCCGCGAACCATCCACCAGGGCGGTTTCGCCGGCATCGCCGGTGCGCGTGTAAATCTTGGTGAGGCGGACCATAGAAGCGCTCGTCTCCCCGGCCGGACGTGGCGAACGCCCGGCCGCTGGCGGTGAATGAACCGGCCAATGGTTTCACAGCCGTCCGGCAACGGGAAGCCGCTTCCGGGGCGGCGAGTCAGATCACGGGGGTCTCCCGATACGTGCCCCATTTCTCCCGCAACGTCTCCACGATGTCACCCATGGAGGCACCCGCCTTCACCAGCTCGATGGTCACCGGCATGATGTTCCGGGACTCGTCCCCGGCGATTTCGCGGAGCTTCTCCAGGAGCCGGCGCACCGCGCTTTCGTCGCGCGCCGAGCGCACATTTTCCAGGCGCTCGATCTGGCGGCGCTCGGTCTCCGGGTCGTGGGGGTGCGTCTCGATGTCGACGTTTTCCGCTTCCTCGACGAAGCAGTTGACGCCGATCACCGGCCGCTCGCCGCTTGCCTTGCGGATGGCGAACTCGTAAGCGGAGTCGGCGATGCCCTTCTGGAACCAGCCGTCCTCGATGGCCTCGAGGGTGCCGCCCATCTCGTCGACCTGGGCGAGGATGGCGTTCACCTCGCGCTCCATTTGGTCGGTGAGCGTCTCCACGTAGTAGGAGCCGCCGAGGGGGTCGACCACCTGATCCACTCCGGTCTCGTAGGCGATCACCTGCTGAGTGCGCAGGGCGAGGCGCATGGCGTCTTCGGTGGGAATGGCGAAGGCTTCGTCCATGCCGTTGGTGTGCAGCGACTGCGCGCCGCCGAGTACCGCGGAGAGGGCCTGAAAGGCGGTGCGCACGATATTGAGCTGGTACTGCGGCTTGGTGAGCGTTGCCGCGGCAGTCTGGGCGTGGAACCGCAGCCGGCAGGATTCCGGCTTCTGCGCGCCGAAGCGCTCGGCCATGATCCTGGCGTAGACCCGGCGGGCGGCGCGGAACTTGGCGATCTCCTCGAAGAAGTCCGCCTGGCTGACGAAGAAAAACGACAGCCGCGGGGCGAAGTCATCCACGCTCACGCCGGCCTTGATTGCCTCCTCGACGTAGGCAATGGTGGTCGCCATGGTGAAGGCGATCTCCTGCACCGCGGTCGCGCCGGCCTCGGAGATGTGGTAACCGGAGATGTTCACCGGGTTGTAGCGGCGCATGTGCCCGGCGCCGTACTCGATGCAGTCGCGGACCAGGCGTACCGACTCCCGCACCGGGTAGATCCATTCCTTCTGCGCGATGTACTCCTTGAGGATGTCGTTCTGGATGGTGCCGGAGAGGTCGTTGAGGTCGTAGCCACGCCGCTCGGCGAGGGCGATGTACATCGCGAACAGGATCCACGCCGAGGGGTTGATGGTCATCGACACCGAGATCCTGGTGAGATCGATGCCCTCGAACAGGGTCTCCATGTCCTCCAGAGTGTCGATGGCCACGCCCTCGCGGCCGACCTCGCCGTGACTCATGGGGTGGTCGGAGTCGTAGCCCATGAGCGTGGGCATGTCGAAGTCCACCGAGAGCCCGGTCTGCCCCACGTCGAGCAGGTACTTGAAGCGCTGGTTGGTCTCCGCCGCCGTGCCGAAGCCCGCGATCTGACGCATGGTCCAGTGGCGGCCGCGGTACATGGTGGGGTAGGGCCCGCGGGTGAACGGGTAGCGCCCGGGCAGGCCGATGTCCTCGTAGCCGGTCTCGGCGATGTCCACCGGCGTGTAGATGCGGTTGACGGGGAGGCCGGAGCCCGTGCGGTACTCGCTCTTGCGCTCGGGCATGCGCCGGATGAAGCCGGCGACCTCGTTGGCCTCCCAGTCCCGGCGCTCGGTGTCGATGCGCGTGAGCGCGGCATCGTCATACAGCTTGCTCGTCATAGCGAATTCTCTCCTTGACCGTGGCCAACAGCTCCAGGGCGGCGCCGTGAGGGTCGAGCTCGCGCTCGACGACGCGTTCGATCATGGTTTCGATGCGATCGGGGTGGGCGCGGTAGAAGCTCTCGCGCACGATCTCCTCGGCGATCTTCACCACCCGGGTGCTCGCGATGCGGCGACGGCGGACATCGATCTCGCCGCTGCCATGGAGGTGCTCGCGGTGGCGGTCGAGGGCCGCGAGGAGCTCGTCGAATCCTGAAAGCGTCTCGCTGCTGGTGGGGATCACCGGTACCTGCCAGGCATCGGGGGCTTCGGGCATGCTCATCATCAACATGCTCTTGAGCTCGCGCACGGTGCGGTTGGCGTCCGGGCGGTCGGCCTTGCTCACCACGTGCACGTCGGCGATCTCGAGGATGCCGGCCTTGATTGCCTGGATGTCGTCACCGAGGCCCGGGGCGTTGATCACCACGGTGGTGTGGGCGGCACGCACCACGTCCACCTCGTCCTGGCCCACGCCCACGGTCTCGATGAACACCAGGTCGAAGCCGCCGGCGTCGAGCACGTCCACTGCGTCCAGCGCTGGCCGGGCGAGCCCGCCCAGGCTGCCGCGGGTGGCCATGCTGCGGATGAACACGCCCGGGTCCTGGACGAGATCGGACATGCGGATGCGGTCGCCGAGAATGGCGCCGCCGGAGAAGGGGCTGGACGGGTCGATGGCGATGACCGCCACGCGCCGCCCGGTCTCACGAATGGTGCGGGCGAGTTGGCTCACCAGGGTGGACTTGCCCGCGCCGGGCACGCCGGTGATGCCGACGACATGGGCGCGGCCGGTGCGGCGGTAGAGCGCGGCGAGGGCGGCACGACACTCGCGCTCGCCGGATTCCGCTCGGGTAATGAGCCGCGCCATCGCCCGCGGATCGCCGTTGCAGACGCGCTCGGCGAGCGTCTCGGAGGCGATGCGTTGTGCCATGTCAGCCGCCTCCGGCCCGCGCCTGCAGGCTGCGGTAGAGGTCGCGGTCGTCGACGACCCGCCTGGCCTTGAAGTCGGTGCGGTCGAACGTCCCGGTGGGCACCGCCGTCACTGCAACGCGCAGGCCGAGCATGCGGGCGAGGGCCTCGGCGGCGGACTGCCGGAAGCGCTCCTGCGCCGCCTCGCCGCTGGTCTCCACGGTGCGGTCCATTTCCACCTGTACCGCGAGCTCGTCCATGACGCCCTCGCGGGTGATCACGATGCGGTGCTCGCCCCCGTAGCCCTCGAGTTGGGTGAGCACCGCGGCGATCTCGCTGGGATACACGTTCTCGCCGCGCACCTGGAACATGTCGTCGATGCGTCCGTAGATCCCCTGGGGCAGGCGCGGGTAGGTGCGCCCGCAGGGATTCGTCTCCATGGTCCAGTGGGTGAGATCCCCGGAGAACAGCCGGATCATGGGCTGGGAGGTGCGCTCGAGGGTTGTGTAGATCGGTGTACCCTGCGCGCCGTAGGTCACGCGGCGGGCGGTCTGCGGGTCGCAGATCTCGGTATAGACGATGTCCTGCCACAGCAGCATGCCGTCGGTCTCGGCACTGCCGGCGCCGTGCATCCAGGGAGTGACCTCGGCCATGGTGCCGCAGTCCACCACGCGCGCACCGAAGGTCGCGGCGATGTGGTCGCGGATGCCGGGTATGGAGCCACCGGGTTCGCCGGAGAAGAACATCACGCGCAGGCCGAACTCGCGCGGGTCCACGCCTTCCTCCCGGGCGACCTCGGCGAGGCGCAGGGCGTAGGACGGCGTGCTGTAGAAGCCTGCCGGGCGTATCAGCCGCAGCCAGGTCACCGCGCGGGCGGTCATGCCCGGGGCGCCGGCGCCGAAGGGAAAGGCCTTGCAGCCGAGGCGCTCGGCGCCGGTCAGTGCGCCCCAGGAGCCCATGTAGAGGCTGAAGATGGCGGCAACGAACACCGTGTCTCCGGGACGCAAGCCCATGCCCCACATGATGCGCGCGTGGTTGTTGGCGATGGTCTCCCAGTCCTCGCGGGAGAGGCCGAATACCGTGGGCCGTCCGGATGTGCCGGAGGTGCCGTGAATGTGGTAGACCTCGGTGTGGGGTACGCAGAGGTAGTCGCCGAAGGGCGGATGGGCGTTCTGCGAGGCGCGCAGCTCGTCCTTGGTGACCACCGGCACGTGCTCGAAGTCGGCGAGGCTGCGGATGTCGTCGGGCTGAATGCCGGCCTCGGACCACTTCTGCCGGTAGAAGGGGGCGTGCCTCCAGGCGTAGCGCATGACCTCGCGCAGACGGGCGACGATGGCCTCGTCCCGTTGCCCCGGGGCCATCGTCTCGCGCTCGGGGAACCAGTAGCGTTCGCCCGGCGCGGGGAAGTAATGCGCGTCGTAGCGCGGCGGAAACTGCCACTGCTCCATGATCTCCTCCTCCGCAGTGTCGCGGTCTAGCGCGGTCCGCGCTCGGCCACCAGGGCACGGAACGCGTCGACGATCTCCTGCGGCGGGGTGTCCTGGAGCAGGACCCTGGCGACGCCCATGCGCTCCAGCTCGGCGACGTCCTCGTCGGGGATCACGCCGCCGCCGGCGACGATGATGTCCTCGCCGCCCTTCTCGCGCAGCAGCTCGAGCACCCGGGGGAAGACGGTCATGTGCACCCCGGAGAGCAGGCTGATGCCGAGGATGTCCACGTCCTCCTGCAACGCGGCGTCGACCACCTCTTCGGGGGTGCGGTGCAGGCCCGTGTACACCACGTCCATGCCCGCATCGCGCAGGGTGCGCGCCACGATCTTCACGCCGCGGTCGTGGCCGTCGAGGCCGACCTTGGCGAGCAGTACCCGGATCACCGCTTCACTCTGCGCCATCTCCTCTCCTCCTCGTCGTGGGCCGGACAGACCCTAGGCCGAGAGACGTTCGGTGGCCTGTTGCAGCCAGTGGCAGGCCCCGTCGGCGTGCTCACGGGCGAGCAGCTCCGCTTCGGGCACGTTGCCGTTGCAGATCGCCCGGTAGATGCGCTCGTGCTGGTCCCAGATCGGGCCCTGGTTGGCGGCGTCGTCGATGACGTTGATCATCACCCGCCGGGTGTGGTGCCACTGGGTGGCCATTACCTCCAGTACCCGGGCGTTGGCCGCGGTCTCGTAGATCAGCCAGTGGAATTCCTCGTCCGCAGAGATCAGCAGGGGCACGTCGTGAGCGGCAAGCGCCGAGCGTCCGTCGGCGAGAATGCGCTCGCCCTCGGCCATGAATCGATCGTCGCAGCGGCGTGCGGCTTCGCCCGCGGCGATCAGGTCGACGCCCGCGCGCAGACCGTAGAGATCGCGCACGAGCGCCGCGGACAGTGGGGCAACGCGCAGCCCCCGACGGCCGACGGGGCAGAGAAAGCCCTCGGTCTCCAGGCGCTTCAGTGCCTGGCCCACCGGCAGGCGCGAGACGTCGAGACGGCTTGCCAATCCGTCCTGGGTGATGCGTTCGCCCGGCCGCAAGGTTCCCTCGCAGACGGCGTTCAGCACTGCGTCGTAGACCAGTTCCGGCAGCGGCTTGGGGGTGTCGATGCGCTGCATGACAACACCTCTGGGAAGATTAGTAACGCCTCCTCGGCAGGGCGTCGGTCGCGGCGTCGGTGTTGTCCGATCGCCTCCGGCGAAGACGGTCGACGACGCGTTGCCGCTCCACGGGATCCATGTTCGACCAACGGCCGATCTCGTCGATGTGGCGACCGCAGCCGCAGCAGTACGCGCCGTTCGCGTCCAGCCGGCATACCCCAATGCACGGTGAGGGCACGTCCTGTGTCGTCATCGCGTCCCCAGATTTCTGAATACTGTATACAGTAAACAGCGTAGCCGGCGTTCCGGCGATATCCACCCGCGATTGAGCGCATCCGCTCCAGCCCGGTATAAGGGCAGGGGTCGATCGACGAGCGGGGCGGCGGTGACACTGGCGGCGAGACAACTGGACTGCGGGGTGGTACGGGTTGCTGCGCTGCAGGTGCGCGATGGCGAATGCGTTGCCCTCACCGGCCCGTCCGGCTCCGGCAAGACTCGCATCATGCGTGCGTTGGCGGACCTCGATCCCGCCACGGGCGAGATCACCCTGGACGGCCGTTCCCACCTGGAGTGGGGCGGCCCGCAATGGCGGGCACGGGTGATGTATGTGCCCGCGGAAAGTGCCTGGTGGGACGACCGCGTCGGCGCGCATTTCCCGGTCGATGTCACCACTGCCGACCTGCGGCCCCTTGGTTTCGCGGCCGATGTGCTCGACTGGCCGGTTGCCCGGCTCTCCTCCGGTGAGCGCCAGCGACTTGCCCTGTTGCGTGCCGTGCTCCGCACACCACGGGTGCTTTTGCTCGACGAGCCCACCGCCAACCTCGACAGCGCCAATGTCGATCGCGTGGAGCGCTGGCTCGCCGCACGCCCCGGCAACGATGGCGCGATGCTGTGGGTGAGTCACGACCAGAATCAGCTAAGGCGGGTGTGTGCCCGCGGCTATGGCATACATGCCGGCGAGCTCCGGGAGATCGTGCCATGGCCGTGATCCCTCTTACCGCGCTGGATCTCGCATTGGCCGCGGGGCTGGTGCTCGCGCTCGGCGTGCTTGCCTGGCGCGAACGCCTGGCGATCACTCGTTCACTATGGTGGGCGACGCTGCGTATGGGCGTACAGCTCGCCCTGGTGGGGCTGGTGCTGGAGGCGGTGTTCGCGCTGAACGACTGGCATTGGGTCATGCTTGTGGGGCTGGGCATGCTGCTCGTCGCCGCTCGCGAAGTGCACGCTCGTCAGCGTCACCCCTTCGCCGGCGGCTGGGGCTACGGTATCGGCGCGGGTGCCATGTTCGTCGCGAGTTTCACTACCGCGGGGCTCGCCTTGCTGGTGCTCGTGCAGCCCGAACCCTGGTACCGTCCACAGTACGCCATTCCACTGTTGGGTATGCTGTTGGGTAACACCATGAACGGGGTGGCGCTGTGCCTGGAGCGGCTCACCGAGGGGGCCTGGAGACAGCGCGCGGCCATCGAGGCGCGACTGATGCTCGGCGAGGAATGGCAGACCGCGGTCGCACCGTTGCGTCGCGAGAGCATGCGCAGCGGTCTGATCCCCATGATCAACGGCATGGCCGCTGCGGGAGTAGTGAGCCTGCCGGGGATGATGACCGGCCAGATTCTCGCCGGCAGCCCGCCTGGAGTGGCGGTGCGCTACCAGATCCTGATATTTCTTCTGATCACTGTGGGGACGGGTTTTGGGACGTTGCTCGCCAATCGGATGGCGGCGCGTCGACTGTTCGACGAGCGTAGCCGCTTGCGTCTGGATAGGCTGCGCGACAAAGCGCAGGGGAGATGACAATGATCCGAACATGGGGGCGTACCCTGCTGGCATCCGCCGTGACACTCGCCCTGGGCGCCTGCGGAGGCGGAGGTGGCGGCGGGGACAGCGATGAACCTGTTACCGAGATCAGCGGTCGCCTGCAGGTGGCCGAGGGCACCTACGCGGACGCGCCGGCGGGCGAGCGGGCGCTGTCGAACCCCGCGACGGTAAGCGCCAGCGCCGCGGTGGGCGGTGGCAGTGACCGCTACCGGGTGACGCTGGCCCGAGGCCAGGCGGTCTCCCTGGTGGCGACAGCGGGTCAGACTCTGCGTCTGCGCCTGTGTGCCGTCGGTGGTGACTGCGAGCAAACCCGAACGAGTGCCGGCCAGCCCGTGCGCACCGTGCTCGCTCCGGCGGATGGCACTTACCGCGCGGAGCTGGTTGCGGAGGCGGGTGCCGGGCTGTACGTGCTCGGCGTCGCCGGTGGTGCACCGACCGCCGATTTCGCGGCGGCCGCCGGTCCATTCGTGGCCGGCGAGATTCTCGTGGGGCTGCGTGCGGGGGCGCAGTGGCCCGAGGGCGCGCTGAGCCGGCAAGCGGCCGAAGGCAATGAGGGGCCTGTGCTCGTACATCTCGACACACCGGCAGGGGAGGCGATCCTGTCCCGTCTCGGGGTAACGGGCGGTGACGCCGATGGCTTGCGTGCACGCACGCTCAGGGCTGTCGCCGAGCTGCGGCGTCATCCGGATGTACGCTACGCCGAGCCGAACTATCTCTGGGAGCGCAACCGCATCCCCAATGATCCCCGTTACGCCACCCAATGGCACTATCCGGCACTGGCGTTGCCCGAGGCGTGGGACGAGGTCATCGGTAGCGGTTCGGATGTGACGGTGGCGGTCATCGATGATGGCATTCGCCGTCACGTGGACCTGAACGATCGCCTGCTGTTCGATCAGGGGTACGATTTTGCGTCCGACCCGAACTTCTCCAATGACGGCGACGGGATTGATCCGGACCCCACCGACCCGGCGGTCGACGGCATATTCCACGGCACCGAGGTGTCCGGCCTGGTGGCAGCGGCCACGAACAATGCCCTGGGCGTGGCCGGTTCTGCCTGGCAGGCCGCCCGGGTTCTGCCGGTGCGTGTCGGCAGCGCCTCGCGCATCACTCTGGCAGACGTGATCAATGGCGTGCGTTACGCGGCGGGCCTGGCCACGCCCGCGGGGCCGGCGCAGGCTGCACCGAGAGCGCAGGTGGTGAATCTCAGCCTCGGCGGGCCGGGCGGTGCGGCCCAGGCGGCCGAATTCGCACGCGTGCGTGAGCGAGGTGTGATCGTGCTCGCGGCCGCAGGCAATACGGGCGATGCCACGCCACAGTACCCCGCCGCACATGCGGATGTGCTCGGTGTCGCCGCCACGCGACGTGATGGTACCCGCGCGCCGTATTCCACCATGGGAGCGTCGGTCTCCCTCGCCGCGCCTGGTGGTGATGCGGGTGATCCGGTGCAGACCCTCAGCGGCGATGACGCCTATGCGGCGGTCGCGGGTACTTCCTTCGCCGTGCCCCAGGCCGCCGGTGTGGTCGCCTTGATGAAGGCCGTTCACCCGGGGCTCACACCCGAGGCGGTCGAGTGCGGCGTCCGTGCCGGCGAGCTCACCGATGGTGAGCCCGACGCGTGGGACCCGGAGCTCGGCTACGGACGGCTCGATGCGGCCGCGGCGGTGGATTATGCCGGACGCCTGGCCCGTGGCGAGGGCCTGGTATCCCCCAGGGTGGATGCCGTGCCGAGGCAGCTCGATTTCGGTTCCTTGCCGCAGAGCATGGAGATCGGATTTCGCATCATCTGTGGTGACGGTGCGTTTGCCGGACCGCCACAGCCGCAGGCGAACTGGTTGACGGTAACCACCGTGGACGAGGCCAGCGGTCGCTATCGTGCTAGCGTGGAGCGCGACGGCCTCGCCGAGGGGGTGAATCGCACCGTCCTGCGAATGGAAACGGACGGCGGTCAACGGCTGGACGTACCGGTGACGGTTCTGGTGGAGCCGGTGCCCGCTGCGGATGCCGGCCGGCAGTTCGTCCAGCTCTATCGCTGGGAGGACTACGTCTCCGGCGAGCCGGCGTCCCGCCAGCTCGAGCTGGACGGCAGCGACGATTACCGCTACCGCTTCACTGACGTGGACGCCGGAGAGTACGCGGTCATCGCCTCCAGCGACCTGGACGGCGACCGCCGCCTGTGCCAGCTCGCGGAGATCTGCGGTGGCTGGCCGGATGGCGCGGCCCTCGAGCCGCTGGAAATCGACGAGGGGGAGGTGCGTGAGAACGTGAACTTCCCGGTCGCGCCGTTGACCTCTTTGGCGCCCCAGTACCGCAAGGAGGGGCCATGAGGCACGGTGTGTGGCTGTTGGCAGTGGCGCTAGGGCTCGTCGCCTGCCGCGCCCAGGAGCCGGCACTGGATCAGGCGCTGACTGTCGAGCCGATGACCCTTGCACGCTCGGCGCGTTGTGCGCCGGGCGATGCCCGGGTCCGATGGTTCGACGATGCGGATGCGCTCGTTGCAGGCACGGGATCGCTAGTGGATGCCGGCACCGCCGACGGGCTCGATTGGCGTTCGCAGGCGGCCGTGGGCGTGTGGCTGGGTGAGCGTCCCACTGCCGGGTACGGTCTCAGCCTCGCCGACAGTCGCCAGCAGGGCGATCGGCTGGAGCTCGTCGTCCGGCGCCAAACGCCGCCGGCGGACGCCATGGTGGCTCAGGTAATCACGTACCCCTGCCTGATCGTGACCGTGCCGCGCACGGGGTATTCGACGCTGCAGGTGGTCGATGACGACGGCGCCAATCTCGGGCGTCTGCGGCCCGGTGTCGAATGAGTGTGACGCGTGAACGTGGTGGCCGCCTTCCGGCTGTCGCGTATCGGCGCTCCGGGGGCTTGAGCCCCCGGGTGCGCTCGGTTCAGTAGCGAACCGTATAGGTCAGGCTGTAGGTACGCCCGCGGCCCTTGTAGGCGAACATCTCCTCCGGACCATAGTACGGCGCGTAGAACAGCTGCGCGCGCTGTCCCCAGACCGTGGTGTAGTCGGCGTCGAGCAGATTGTGCACGCCGAAGGAGAGCTCACCGACGGGCAGCGTCTGGCGCCCGAGCAGGTCGACGGTGTTGAAGCCGTCGATCTCGTTGCCCTGGTCGTCGTCCAGGTCGAAGGCGCGGGTATACTGCAGGCGCACGCCGGTGCCGCCCTGTTGCCAGCCAGCGAAGGCAGTGGCCTTGGAGAGGCTGGCGTAGCGGGCGTCGCGTTTCTGCCAGTCACCGTCGGTCTTCTGCTCCGAGCGCACCAGGTGTGCGGTACCGCCGAGTCGCCACTGGCGGTCGATGCGGTAGCTGACCTTGCCTTCCACGCCGTAGTCCCGGGTCTGCTCATCGAGCACCTCGACGGCGAGGCTCTCGCTGTCGTTGGTGAGCGCTTCGTCCGACCACGCATAGTAGACCGCTGCCTGCGCGGTGAGGCGATCACCGAAGTGTCGCCAGCCGATTTCGAGCTGATTGGTCTTGATGCCCTTCAGCGGCGACTCGTCCACGTTGACGCTGTCGTTGAGCACGTAGTGCCCATCCACCAGCTCGTAGCTGCCCTGGCCGTAGTACTTGCCCGGATCGGGGATTTCAAAGCCCTGGGCGAAGTTGGTCCACAGCTGGTTGCGCTCGTTGACGTCGAACACCGCGCCCACGTTGACGAGCGTAGTGTCGTAGTCGTTGGAGCCGCCGGGGATGGCTTGCGCCGATGATGCGTAGCCCAGTGCCACTGCCACCTGCTGGCGGGCGCCGACGAACTCGTCCACCTCCACGTCGGAGTGCTGCTGGCGTACACCGGCGGTGAAGCGCAGGCGCTTGGTTGCCTGCCACTCGCCCTGGGCGAATGCACTCACGGTGTCCACCTGGTAGCCGGGGTAGCGGCCCACGGTCGTCGTTTCATCGAGCTTCAGCCCTCCGGAGTCGGCGGCCAGAGGAAAGTCGAAGAGCATCTGATCCGCTTCGAACTCCTCCCGATCCACGTCCAGCCCCCACTGCAGGCGTACCGGGTCGAGCTCGCTGACGAACACGCCCTTCAAGCCGTGGACGTCGGTGTCCTGCCTGGAGGCGGAGTAGTACGAGCCGGGGTCAGGCATGCCGTCGCCGTTACCGTCACGCACGTAGGGGAAGGGATGGAAACTCGCTTCCTCGCGTCGGCTGAATCCCTGCAGGTAGAAGCTCTGGCCCAGCAGGTCATCATGCTGATACGTCGCGTTGACGAGATGCCGCCGGGTGGCGGGCTCGCGGTCGGTCTCGAGACCGTCGCGAATGTCGAAGCTCTCGGGCGACGCGCCGGTGACGGCACCCAGGTCCTCGCCCAGGTACAGACCGGTGTCACCATCGTAGCGGGAATCGTAGTACTGGGCAGTCACCGAGAGACCCTGATCCGGGCCCAGATCGGCGTCCAGCGAGCCCATGAGATCGATGCTGCGGTTGTACTGGAGGTCGGTCTGGGAGATGTCCGGCACGATCTGCTCACCGTCGGCATCGTAGAATCCGCCGTTGCGCTGGACGGCGATACCGAAACGGCCCCGGACGGTCTCGTTGCCGCCGCTCACCGACTGCGCCGCGCGTGCTTCGTAGTCGTCGCCATCGTTGAAGCCGGAAGTGGCGCCGACCTGGCTCGTGAACTTCGCCCCGCCGCGCTCACCGCGTTTGGTGATGATATTGACGATACCGCCGGTGGAGCCGCCGCCGTAGAGCGCCGTGGCGCCGGAGAGCACCTCGATGCGGGCGATGTTGAACGGGTCGATGCTGTCGAACTGCCGGCTGAGCCCGCGTGAGGAATTCAGTGAGACGCCGTCGATCATGACCAGCACCGAGCGTCCGCGCATGTTCTGCCCGTAGTTGGTCCGTCCCTGGGGCGCGACGTCGAGGCTCGGAATGAGCTTGCCGAGCGCGCTCTTCAGGGAGGCGCCGGCGCGCACCTGCTTCATGAACTGCTCGGGCTCGATGATCCAGACGGTACCGGCGAGCTCGCTGATCTTGGCCGGCGCCCGGCTGCCCACCACTACCATCTCGTCCAGTGTGATGGCGGAATCGTCTGCCTGCACAGCCGCGGCCAGGCACAACGCGCCGGCGCCCAGGCCCAATCTCAGCGCTGTGCGTCGGTGCACGGCCAGTCGTTCGTCGTTCATGTGTTCCCCCCAACTTTGCACAGGAAAGCGGCGCGAACACTATCATGAATGCGAACGATTTACATATTCATGATTTATCCGGTGGTGACCGATTCCAGGCCGGAGAACAGTGCCGCACAGAAGGCGGGTGGAGCGAGCGCACCACGGTGAACGTCCGCGCTGTAGTAGCGCGTGGGAAACGCGCGGGCGTCGGCGTCGGCCTGCCGGAATCGGTTCACGGGCACGCCCTTGCCGGCGAGAGTGGCGCTCCACCAGCCGCTCGGATAGCTCGGCACCGGGAACGGCAGGGTCACACGGTGCGCGAAGCCGGCCTCGTCGAGAGCGCCATGGAGGTCGCGGATGATGCTCTCGCTGTGGAGCAGCGGCGACTCGCTTTGCTGGACCAGGACGCCACCGTCGGCGAGTACGCGGTGGACTTCGCGGAGGAACGGCGCCTCGAAAAGCCCCTCCGCGAATCCCACGGGATCGGTGCTGTCGATGATCACCACGTCGAAGGTTCCGTCCCCGGAGGACTTGATGTAGGCGAGTCCGTCCTCGAAGCGCAGCTCCGCGCGCGGATCGTCGTTGGCTTCGGTGAGCTCCGGGAAGAAACGCGCCGCCGCTCGGGTGACGCCCTCGTCGATGTCCACCTGGACTGCGTCGGTGACGTCGGGATGGCGCAGCACTTCGCGCAGCGTGCCGCAGTCACCGCCACCGATGATGAGCACGCGCCGTGGGGCGGCGTGCGTGAACAGCGCCGGGTGGCTCATCATTTCGTGGTAGAGGAAGTTGTCACGGCCGGTGAGCATCACGCAGCCGTCCAGGGTCAGGAGATTGCCCCAGTGGCTGGTCTCGAAGACCTCGATGTGCTGATAGCGGGTACGCTCGTCGAGGAGCTTGCGGCGCACCCGCAGCGAGAAGGCGACGCCCTCGCTTTCGAAGGCTTCGGAGAACCATTGGTCGTCGAGGCTCATGGGCGGCTCCGCTCGTTGTGCGACGGCGCGGCAGTCTACGGTATTCGGCGCGGTCTGACAGCCGATTGACGCCGTAATCGCGATCCGGCCCCTATCGACGGCAACCACCGCTGCCGGCACGCCCGTCGCCGGTACTCGTGGCGGTGTCGTGGATGACGAGCTCGGGCGCATCCCCGCCCTGCAGCAGCACGGCGTCGACGAAACGCTGCACTGCGGTACGGTCGGGTAGCCGGAACCATCGCCCACGGGGGTAGTGCGCGACAATCGGGCCACGGTTGCAGGGGATCAGGCAGCTCGTCTCGGAAACGAGACACCGTTGCCACAGCCCGGCCGTCCGCAATGCGTCGATGAGCTCGGCGCGCAGCGACGGCGCGTCGCGAAAATGGCAGCGCGGGCCGGTGCATACCAGCAGGTGATGCTCGAAGACGGGCATGTGATCCCACCCGGGCTTGCCGAGGGAGGGCGGGACCGCCGTTGTGGGCTCGGTCGGGTGTGCGGGATCGATGGCCTGACGTCTGACCGTCGCCAGCGTTGCAGCATTCGTGCACTGGTCTTCGCCGAGGGTGGCGGTGACGTTCGCCGGCGCGCGCGTCTGCAGCCAGTGAGCCAGCGCTCCCGGGAGCCAGGCGGCGACGCTGTCGGAGAATGGCAGCCCCACCGGCTGGACGTGCAGGTGCCGTGCCCCCGCCGAGGTCATGGCGTCCAGCGCCGCAGGCAGATTCCCGCCGCGCCCGGTGAGTCGCACCACGCGGGTGGGCACCGGCATGTCCGCGCACAGACCGTCGGCGAGACGGCGTGCGCGCCGGGCACCGAGGTAGGCGGGGGCGATGACGTACACGATGGCATCGGCGGTCATGGGCGGTCGGCTCCCTCTTTCATGCTGGCCGGATCAGGGGCGGTCAGGGGCACCACGCGGTGGCACAGGGCGTCGAGCAGTGGCCGGTCGTGACTGGCGATGACGATGGCGGTGCCGCCCGCGGCCAGCGCCGCTAGACAGTGCAGAATCGAGGCGGAGGCGGCGGTGTCCAGCGCGCTGGTGGGCTCGTCGGCGACGAGCAGCCGTGGTTGGGCGGCAAGCGCCCGGGCGATGGCCACCCGCTGGCGTTGCCCGCCGGAGAGCTCGGCCGGCCGGGCTTCGGGGTCGATTCGGCCGAGTCCGACATCCGCGAGCAGTCGCTGAGCCCGGGTGCGGCGTTCGCGGCGAGCCAGGCGCGTCCGGTGCGGGGCCGTCAGCGGCTCGCTGACACTCTTACAGACGGGCCAGCGGGGGTCGAGGCTCGCCGTTGCGTTCTGAAAGATCGCCATGACCAGGCCCGGCGGCGGCCATGGCCGTCCCGCGCCCGGCTGCCAGCCGTCGATGTCCAGGTGGCCGGCAGCGGGCGTTTCGATGCCGGCGAGCATGCGCAGGAGGCTCGATTTGCCGCAGCCCGACGGCCCGCTGACGCCCACGATTTCGCCGCGGTGGAGGGCGAGATCGGTGGCGGGCACGGCGACTGTCGTTCCGTAGTACTGACGCAGCCCCCGGGCGGTCAACAGTGCCGGGCCGCCGGTTGACGGTGGGAGTGGGGGACGTGCGCCATCGTCGTGGACCCGAACCGATGGGGGGCGTCGTAGTGGGAAGAGGCAGGCGACGTCGTTGTCGAGCGCCGGTCGCTGCGTATGGCAGAGCGCACGCGCGTGCCGGCAGCGCGGTGCGAAAGCGCACCCGTCGCCGGTGTCGCCCGGCGCCGGGGGGTCGCCGGGGAGCGTGGCTGGCAGCCGGCCGTGAGCCTGCGGACGGGCGGCGAGAAGACCGGCGGTATACGGGTGACGCGGTGTCGTCGTGATCGAGTGCGCCCTGCCGGTTTCGACGATCCGCCCCGCGTAGCACACGGCGATGCGATCGGCATGGCGGGCGACCAGGGCGATATCGTGACTCACCAGCAAGACCGCCGCGCCCTGATCCCGCAGGCCGCGCAGGGTGTCGTCGGCGCGCTCGGCATCCAGCGCGCTGGTGGGCTCGTCGGCGACGATCAGCGCCGGGGTGTGGGCGCCGGCGGCGGCGATGTTCGCGCGTTGCAGCATCCCGCCGCTCCATTGGTGGGGATAACGCTTCATGGCCATCGCCGGCCGGGCGATACCGAGGCGTCCCAGGCGTTCGGCCACGGCCCGTGGTGCGATGCGCTCCCCGTGGGCGCGCCATGCCTCGGCGACGTGGTCGTGGAGTGGACGCAGCGGGTTGCAGGCGGCGAAAGGATCCTGATTCACGAGCCCTGCGACACGGCCGCGTAGACGGCGGAGTGTGCGCTCCGGTGCCCCGACGATTTCCTCGCCGCACAGCCGTATCGAGCCATCGACGGTGGCCGAAGGTGGCAGCAGGCCGAGTGCGGCATGGGCGATGGTGCTCTTGCCGCAGCCGGACTCGCCGACGAGGGCCAGACACTCACCGGGGGTGACTTCGAGGCTGACGCTCCGCACCGCGGGGATCGTGGCCGCATAGGTGACGGTGACCGCGTCCATGACGAGCGTGCTCATGGCCCGGCCCCCGGTTCCAGCACGTCGCGCAGGGCGTTGCCGAGCAGGTTGGCCGCCGCCACCGCGATCGTAATGGCACATGCCGGGGTGAGGAGCAGCCACGGCGCCACCGAGAAAACCATGCGTGCCTCTGCGAGCATGGCGCCCCACTCGGCGTGTGGCGGCTGGACACCGAGGCCCAGAAAGGAGAATCCGGAGATCGCGCTGATCATGCCGCCGAGCCCGAGGCTGGCCACCACGCCGAGGGGGCTCGCCACTGCCGGCAGGATGTGCGAGAGCACGATGCGATAGCCCGGGATCCCGGCGAGACGGGCGGCAATCACGTCTTCCCGGGAGCGCGCATTCAGCGCGTAGGCACGTGCCAGGCGCGCGTAGTATGCCCAGTCGGCGATGACGAACGCCACGAGCAGGTTGACCAGCCCCGGACCGAGCAACCCGAGCACCGCGAACGCGAGAACGAGCCCCGGCAGGGCCATCATCACATCGGCGCAGCGCATCACCACGGTATCCACGAGGCCACCGGCGAGTGCGGCGGTTGTGCCCAGCAACAGGGCGACGGAGAACAGGCAGGCGAGCACCGCGACGGCGGCACCCAGGGAGCGATGAGCGCCATCGAGCAGGCGGGAGAGCACGTCCCGGCCGCTGGCATCGGTGCCCAGGGGGTGCGCCACACTCGGCGCCTGAAGTGCTTCGGCGTAGTTCGGCCAGTTGGGATCGTAGGGAACGAGCAACGGCCCGAGCACCGTGGCCACGGCCAGCACCGCGAGCAGCATCATGCCCGTCCGTCCGCCCCGGTGGTTGGCGAGCCGGCGCAGCACGAAGCGGTGACGGACCGTCGCGGCGGCCGCGTGCGTCGGACGCTGGCTGCCGGCATTCCAGGCACGAATCATGGGGTCGCCTCCCGGCGCAGCCGTGGGTCCAGCCAGAGGGCGGCCAGATCGACGGCGAGGCTCGCACCGACGTAGGACAGGGCGCTGACGAGCACGAACGCCTGGATCACCGGGTAGTCCCGCGCGTGAAGCGCCTGCAGCACGTAGCGGCCGATGCCCGGCCAGGTGAAGATTTCCTCGATGATGGGCGCGCCGCCGAGCAGTGCTCCCACGCTCATGCCGATGGCCGCCAGGAAAGGCATGACCGCGTTCGGCAGCGCGTGGCGGAGCAGGACACGTCGCCGCGTGGCCCCGCGTGCGCGTGCCGTGAGGACGTAGTCCGAGCGCAGCGTCGCGAGCAGGCTCGCTCGCAGAAGCTGTGTCCAGCCCGCGGCGCGATCGATGCCGATGGCGAGCGCCGGAAGCGCCACGTACGCCGTGGCACCGCCGGTGAGCACCTGGCCCACCCCTGCGGCAACGACGGCGTACTGCAGAACCAGCAGTGCCAGCACGAAGGTGGGAATGGAGGCGCCGAGCTGCGTGTACGCGCAGATCAGCCGATCCGGCCAGCGCCCGTGCGTGGCGGCTGCCGTCAGCGCCAGTGTGAGTGACGTGATGACGGCGATCGCCAGCGCGCAGCCGAGCAGGGTTACCGTGGCGGGCAGGCGGTCGGCCAGATCCTGGAGCACGGGCTGGCCGGTGCGGTAGGAGACGGAAAAGTCGCCCTGCACGACCCGAGCGAGCCAGTCCAGATACTGCGCGGGCAGCGGCTCGTCGAGCGCCATCTCCGTGCGTAGCGCCTGGATCTGCAGCGCCGTGGGGTCCTGGACACCACGTGCCTTGAGGATGCGGTACGCCGGATCGCCGGGCGCCAGAGGCAGCAGTGCCCAGACGATGACCGTCGCGGCGAGCGCGGTGGCTACGGCCTGAGCGAGGCGTCGGCCGCTGCGTTGCAGGAGACGTTTGGTGGCCATCCGTTGCCGTCGTTCGTTTGGCCGGTCGTTGCGCGGTTACTGCGCCAGCCCGGACGGTTGCGTGCGCCAGCCGACGTGGAACAGGGCGAAGCCAGGCTGGTAGTCGCGATAGCGGTCGTTGACCACCACGCGGCCCCTGCTGAAGACGAGCGGGAACACGTAAGGGTCTTCGTGCACCAGGATATGCTGGACCTCGCGCAGGATCTCGTGGCGCCTGACCTCGTCCACCGTGGCCGAGAGCTCGTCGGTCAACCGGTTGATCCGCCCATTGTCGTAGCCGCCGAAGTTACGGTGCCCGTCCGGGCGCAGGTAGCGCCGGAGGAACGCCCCGGCGTTGCCCCAGCCCGCCGTGCCGCCGCTGAGCAGGGCCAGGTCCCAGGCGAGCCCGCCTTCGCCGACACCTGCGTAGATGTCGTCCACCGAGCGGATCTCCAGGCGAATGCCCACGTGACGGAGCTGCGCTTGCAGTGCGTTGGCGAGCGGGACCAGGTCCGGCTGCTGCGGATAGGTCAGCACCGTGAGCTCGAGCGCCTGCCCGTCCCTGCGGCGCCACTCGCCGGTGCGGCGCCAACCGGCGGCCTCCAGTAACGCGTTCGCCTCGCTGCGGTCGGTTTCGTAGTTCTCCACCGCCCACGGGAAAAACGGGGCATAGAGGCCCGTGGCCGTGTCGAGCAGGCCACCGAAGACCGCCTGCGCGATCTGCTCGTAGTCGATCGCTTTCATGAGCGCTTTGCGGACCCGAACGTCGCGCAGCGGCGTCTGCTCGACGTTCATGTACGCGGTAAAGCCACCGGTGCCCGGCGTGCCGTGGTTGAAGTGGACGCCCGGCGCCGCTTCCACCATCGGTCGGGCCGCCATGGGCGGATACAGCGCGATGTCGGCCTCGTCGTTGCGCACGGCGAGGATACGGGCGGTGGGGTCGGTGACGAAGCGTACGCCCACGCCTGGCAGCGCCGGTTCGCCGCGCCAGTAGTCCGGGTACCGCTCGAGGGTCAGCGCCTGGGCGTCGAGGCCCACTACCTCGTAGGGCCCGGTATAGATGCCTGCGCCCACCAGGGACGCCCAGTCGCCGTCAGCGGCTTCCACGGTGCGGGCGTCGAAAATGGGGAAGACGGCCTCGTCGGCGAGCACCGCCGGCAGCGCGGGCCATGGGTCGTCCGTGGTCACGGTGATCTGGTACTCGCCGGTGGCCGTGAAGCGTGCCTCCGCGGGTACCGCGCTTCGGGCTGCGGCGGAGTGCGTGCGTTGGTACTCGATGGCCGCGAGCACCGCTTCCGCGTCCAGCTTCCGGCCGTTCTGGAACGTGACCCCATCGCGGACCGTCAGTCGCCAGGTGTGCGCGTCCACGTTGTCCAGCGCGCTCAGCAGCCAGGGGTGATGCTCGCCATCGCGACGGAACTTCATCAGCAGCTCCGCCGCGCCGAACTCCTGCATCCAGTACCCTTCGGTGGCCGGGTTCATGCTGCGCACTGCGAACGAGGTGACGATGCGCAGTGGCGGCGGATCGCCGGCTGCCGAGACTATGCCGGCGGCGAGCACGAGCACGGCGGCGAGCAAATGGCGAATCGGGCGTCCGTGAGGCATGTCCATTGTCCTCTGCGGTCTGCGGTCTGCGGTTGACGTCGGCTCGCTGCGCCAGCGGCGCAGCGGGTGGCGTTAGGAAGCCGTCGGGGATGCCATGGTCAGAACACGTAGCTGTAGGTGAGCTGCACGTTGCGCGGCATGCCGAGGTTGTCCACGCGATAGGGCTCGTCGCTGCCGTCGCGTTCGGCGCTGCCGATGGTCGAGGCATAGTCCTCGTCGGTGATGTTCTCCACGCGGACGCCGAGCCGGTGTCGGTGGGCACTGCCGAAGCGCAGATAGCCGCTCACATCGGCGAGCAGGTGATCGCCATAGCGTTCCCGGCCGATGTCGCTGACGTGGTCGTGGGTCGGGCCCACGTAGACCGTGGACAGCTGTGTGCCATAGGCGCCGCCCGGGGCGTCGTAGCCGACTCCTGCCTTGATGAGGTATTCCGGCACGTTGTCGATCTGTTGATCGTCGCCGTCCTCTCGGGCGCGGGTGTATGTCGCGTTCAGGGAGGTGTGCCAGCCACCGGCGAACTGCAGGGCCAACAGGGCTTCGCCGCCGTACATGCGCACGCGGTCGTCGCTGTTGATATAGGTACTCACGCCGTCGCCGCTCGCGAACTGGATCAGGTCGTCGATCTCGCGGCCGAACGCGGCGAGCTCCCAGCTCACGCCGACGCTGCCCACGCGTGTCGCGCCGCCCCATCCCAGGTCGGCGTTGAGGCTTTCCTCGCCGTCCAGGTTTTCGTTGCCGCGGGGGTGATCCGGGTCGCGGGCGTAGAGTTGATAGGCACTCGGCAGGCGGAAGGACGTGCCCAGGGTGCCGCGGACATACTGGCCACCGCCCAGGGGGTGGCGGGCCGAGATGTTCCACACGGTGTTTTCGCCACCCAGGTCGGCCTTGTTCCAGCGTACGCCGAGGGCGAGTCGGGTGCGCGGCGAGAACGCGAGCCTCGGCCGGTACTGCGCGAACACCGCGCCCACCGCCTCGGTCCGGGTTTCGATCAGCAGGACGTCGTCCTCGCCGGAATACTCCTGCCAGTCGGCGCCGAAGACCACCTCGCCGCCGTCGTCGAGGAACCAGCGGCCCATGGCATTGAGGCCGTAGTCCTCGTAGCCCCAGGGCGTGGCGTCGTAGACCGTCTCCACCTCACCGGGGATCGCGGTGTTGCGCAGCTCGCTGTATTCGGTGTCCCACCGATGGTAGTAGCCCTTGAGGAAGAAGCTGAACGACGGCGAGACGAACTGATCCCACTTGGCGATGACGATGTCCTCGGTGCGGTCGTTCTCGGCGCTGTGGGTCTCGGTGGGGTCGGCGTCGTCGAGCACGGCGTCGTTGTGAATGGTCTCCAGGGTCAGCCGGCCGCCGTCGCCGATCTCGCGACGATATTTGCCGCCCAGGCTCGTCACGCGGTAGCCGCGATCGATGCCCCCGGGACGGGCGCTCGGTTCGATGTGTTCGTCGCGGTAGGGCTGGAAGCCGTCGGAGCGGTCGTGGGAGCCGAAGACGACGAGCCGGTTGCCGTCGATCTCGCCGCTGACGTACGCGCTGGCGTGGCGGTCACCCAGGTCGCCGGCGCCCACGCCGATGCGGCCGTCGGTCTCGGTGCGGAAACCGCGGGTGATGATGTTCACCACACCACCCAGCGCCTGGGTACCGTAGAACAGGCTCTGTCCGCCCTTGACCACCTCGATGCGTTCGATCATGTGGGCGGGAATGGAGTCCAGCGGCGAGGTGCTGCCGTAGAGGCGGTTATTGATGCGCACGCCGTCCACCAGCCAGAGAATGTCCTCGGTCCGAGAACCGCGCAGCGAGGCCTCCACGTAGTCGAAGCGTCCGTTCTCCGGGGCGACGTAGAGCCCGGGAATGAGCATCTGCAGTGCCTGCGCCGTGTCGGTGGCGCCCGTCTTCTCGATGGCCTCGCCGCTGATCACCTCGACCCGGCTGCCGAACGTGCTGAGCTCACCCGAGAGGCTTTCCTCGATGGGCTCGGCGGTGATTTCCACGGTGTCCGTGCTCGGGTCGGGCGGGGTGGCGAGCACGGCGGGTGCCATTGACAAGGCAGTCGATGCGGCGACGAGTCGTCTCGATGCAATCATCCGTTGCGCTTACTCCTTGGCGAATTGTTCGTGACGATGGTCGGACTCAGCCGGCGATCTCCGGCAGGCAGGCGTCGAGGTCGATATGCGCGTCGATGGTGTCGGCGAGGCGGTCGATACCCGCCTCGCGCTGAGCGGCGTAGTCGGTGGTCTCGGGGCTGGCGAGGCCCGCCCAGCGCAGCAGGGTCTCGCGCGCTTCGGGGTGCTCGAAGATCCCGTGGAGGTACGTGCCAGCGACCCGGCCGTCGGCGCTGCGCGCGCCATCGGGCGTCGCGTCCGCCAGCCGGGCGAACGCGCGCTGGCGGTCATCGCCATCGGTCTCGCCCATGTGGATCTCGTAGCCGTCCACCGCCGCGCCGTCGTTGAGGGTTCCCCGGACGCGCGTGAGGCGTTTCTCGGCGGCCAGGGTGGTGGCGACGTCGAGCCAACCGAGTCCGGTGCTCTCGCCCGGCGGCCCCTCGACCCCATGAGGGTCGGCAATGCGCCGGCCGAGCATCTGGTAGCCGCCGCAGATGCCGAGTACCCGGCCGCCGTAGCGCAGGTGGCGGGTGAGATAGGCTGGCCAGCCGTGGGCTTCGAGCCAGGCGAGATCCGATCGCACCGATTTGCTGCCCGGCAGGATCGCCAGATCCGATGGCGGTGGTGTTTCGCCGGGGCCGACGAGGTGCACGGCCACCTGGGGGTGCAGGCGCAGCGGGTCCAGGTCGGTGTGATTGCTGATCCGCGGCAGAGCAGGCACCACCACCTGCAGCTCCGCATCGCCCGCGCGCTCGCTGGGCAGGGCGTCCTCGGCCTCCAGGTGCAGGCCGTGGAGGTAGGGCAGCACACCGAGCACCGGTTTGCCGGTACGTTCGGTGAACCACTCGAGCCCCGGGTCGAGCAACGAGCGGTCGCCGCGGAAGCGGTTGATGACCACGCCGGCGACGCGTTCGCGCTCGCTTGCCGAGAGCAGGTCCAGGGTGCCCACCAGCGTGGCGAACACGCCGCCGCGGTCGATGTCGGCCACCAGTACCACCGGGCAGTCCACTGCCTCCGCGAACCCCATGTTGGCGATGTCGTCGCGGCGCAGGTTCACCTCGGCGGGGCTGCCGGCGCCTTCGGCGACGATCACTTCGTGGCGGGCGCTGAGGCGGGTGTGGGAGTCGAGTACGGCGGTGCGCGCGGCGCGCTTGAAGGCGTGGTAGTCCAGCGCGCTCATGCTCCCGTGCACCTGGCCCTGGAGGATGACCTGGGCGCTACGGTCGGCGCTCGGTTTGAGCAGCACCGGGTTCATGTCGCTATGGGGCTCGAGGCCGCAGGCGGCGGCCTGGACCGCCTGCGAGCGCCCGATTTCGCCGCCGTCGACGGTGACGGCGCTGTTGAGCGCCATGTTCTGCGGCTTGAACGGTGCCACGGCCACGCCGCGTCGCGCGAGTGCCCGGCACAGACCCGTGGCCACGGCGCTCTTGCCCGCGTCCGAGGTGCAGCCCTGGATCATCAGCGTCGATGCGGTCACGGGCGATGCCTCCGGGTCGTGGCCAGGGCTTCGCAGACCGCTTCGGCGCCGGCCAGCACGCGTGGCCCGGCGCGATGGATCACGTCCGGGTCCAGGTGGAAGAGGTTGTCACGTCGCACGGCGGTGATCGATGGCCACTCCCGCCAGTCGTCCAGCCACTCCGGGCGCTCGGCATCGCGTCCGGCGGCGAGTATCGCCTCCGGGTCAGCGGCAATCACCGCTTCCGTGCTCACGTGAGGGACCAGCGTCGGCAGCTCGGCGAACACGTTGCGCCCGCCGCAGAGCTCGATCACGCGGCTGATGAGGTGCTCGCCATTGATGGTCATCGTCGGCCCGTGCCAGATCTGGAAAAAGACCGGTACCGGGGCCTGATCGCGGTAGCGCTCGGCGAGTCGCTGCCGGTGCTCGCGAAAGCGCTCGGCGGCAGTTTGCGCCGTGTCCGCCGTGCCCGCGAGCCGGCCCAGGCGCGTGATGGTGCGCGGTATGGCCGCCAGCGCCCGGGGCTCGCTCACGTAGACGGTGAGTCCGAGCTCGCGCAGTCGCTCTATGGTGGCGCTGTCATTGCCGCTCGCCCAGGCGACCACCAAGTCCGGGTCGAGCCCGAGAATGCGCTCGAAGTCGACGGCGTCGTAGCTGCCCACGCGCGGAATCTCTTTCGCCGCCGGCGGGTAGTCGCTGTAGCTCACCGCGCCGACCACGCGCTCGCCGGCACCGGCGGCGAAGAGTATCTCCGTGGTGTGAGGCGCGAGGCTCACGATCCGGGTGGCGGGAGCCTCGAGCCGTACGGTGCGGCTGCTGTCGTCCTCGACGGTGACGGTGGCGTGGGCGAGCGATGTCGCGAGCAGCGCCAGCACCACCCAGGTCAGCGTGCACATCACGCCGATCCACGGCTGTGAGCGCAGATCTGCCAGGCGTTCCGGCCTTGCGCCGGATTCGGGGGCCGGGCGGACGGTCATCGTGTGATCTCCTGCAGTGCGGCATCGAGGTGTTGCCATTCGGCACACGGGCCAGGCAGCCCGAAGCGCAGCGCCGGTGGGGCATCGAAGGTGCGCACCAGCACGGCGCGCGCGGCGAGGGCGCGGGCCATCCGCGCCGGGTGGCGGTGGCGGACGTAGCGGAAGAGCGCCGTGCCACCCGTCACGGTCAGGCCATGGCGGTGGAGGAGCGCATCGAGCCGACGGGCGGCTGCCTGCAGTCGTTGCCGCTGGCGGCGTTGCCATTGGCGGTCGGCCAGGGCCCGCCGGCCCAGCCAGCGCGCAGGGTGGTTCACCGCCCACGGCCCGAATCGCTGCGCGAGTCGCTCACGCAACCAGGCCGGAGCGCCCACGAAGCCCAGGCGGACTCCGGCCAACCCGAAGAACTTGCCCACTGAGCGCAACACCACCAGCCCGGGAAGGCCCGCGAGCGCGGCGATGCTGGCGTCCGGGGCGGCGTCGGCGAAGGCCTCGTCGACAATCAGCCAGCCGTCGCGGCGGGCAAGGCGGGCGTGCAGGTCGAGCAGTACGGCGGGGTCCAGGCGACGGCCGCTGGGGTTATCCGGATTCACCACGACGACTGCGTCCGCGTGGTCGGCGGCACCGTGAAGGCCGGCATCGTCGTCTTCGGTGACCACCGCGCCGGCCGCCTGCCAGGTAGCCGCGTGCTCCGCGTAGCTGCCAGCAGGGCAGGTGACGTGCCGCAGTGGTAGCGCCCGGGGCAGGTGCTGGAGAACCCCCTGGGTGCCCGGTGCTGCGAGCCAGGCCCCTCCGCCGAACGCGGCGCGGGCGGCGCTTTCCAGGCCGTCGTCGTGCTCCGGCAAGCGCTGCCAGACGTGGTCGGGGATCGCCGGCACCGGCCAGGACCACGGGGCGATACCCGTGGAGAGGTCGAGCCACCGTTCCGGTGGGATGCCGTGTGTCCGGGCAGCGGCCCGGAGTCGTCCGCCGTGTTCAGGCAAGGGCGTATCCTCCGGCGATGACTGTCAGCCAGACGGCGATGCCGCGCTCTACCAGGGCGGTGGCCCGTGCGATATCCGTTCCCTCGGTCGGGCGCCCGTCACCGAGGGCGGGCCGGTGACGCCACTCGCCGTGATAGCGTGCGCCACCGCCCAGGCGCAGCCCGAGTGCCCCGGCGCCGGCGGCCATCACTAGACCGGCGTTGGGGCTCGACCAGCGGTCGCCGTCGCGTCGCCATGCGCGCCAGGCATCGCGGCCCTTCCCCAGGAGTGCGTAGGTGGCGGCCGTCAGGCGCGCCGGTATGTAATTGAGCGCGTCGTCGAGGCGCGCGGCGACCAGACCGAACGCCTCGAAGCGCGGCGTCCGGTAGCCCCACAGCGCGTCCAGTGTGTTGGCCAGGCGGTAGGCGACGACGCCGCCGGCGCCGGCGATCAGGAACCAGAAAAGGGCGGCGAAGACCGCGTCGCTGCCGTTCTCGAGTACCGACTCCACGGTTGCCGCCGCGCATTCCTCCGAGCTCATGGCGGCGGTGTCGCGGCTCACCAGGCAGCCTGTGGCGGTGCGGGCAGCCTCGAGATTGCCGCTATCGAGCGCCACTTGCACCCGGGTGGCGTGCTCGCCGAGGCTGCGCCCGCCGAGTGCCAGCCACAGCGTGGCAACCGATACTGCGAGCCCTGCCCCCGGGACGCTCGCCAGCGCTGCTGCTGCCAGCGCCGGCGGCGCGATCAGGGCCGCCGCGGCCATCCCGCCCCGGAGGCGGCGTCGCGGACCGCTGTTAGCGCGTCGCTCCGCGGCGGCGGCCAGGCGGGCGAATGCACCGAGGGGGTGCCGGGCCGGTTCGGGCAAGAGGCGGTCCAGGGCCACGGCGAGTGCGGCGACCGCCAGCACGGTCATCAGAGCTCGACGCCCTTCTGGGCCTTCACGCCGGCCTTGAACGCGTGCTTCATGGCTTTCATCCAGGTCACCGTATCCGCCGCCTCGATCAGCGGTTCCGGTGCGTAGCGACCGGTGATCACCACGTTCTGGTGCGTGGGCCGGGCGGCCAGTGCTTCCAGCACCGCCTCCAGGGACACGTATTCCTTGGACAGCGCGACGTTGAGCTCGTCGAGCAGTACCAGCCCGTAGGCGGGGTCGGCGAGCATTGCAGCCGCGCGCTCCCAGGCGGTGTTGGCTGCCGCAACGTCACGGTCCCGGTCCTGGGTTTCCCAGGTGAACCCCTCGCCCATGACGTGATAGTCCACTTCGGGGGTGCGACGGAAGAATGCTTCCTCACCGGTGCTGTAGGCCCCCTTGATGAACTGGACGACGCCCACTCGCATGTCGTGGCCCAGTGCCCGGGCGACCATGCCGAACCCGGACGAGCTCTTGCCCTTGCCGTTGCCGGTGTTGATCACCACCACGCCGCGGTCCTCGGTGGCCCGCGCGATGCGGCTGTCCACCAGGCGCTTGGTACGGGCCTGGGCACGCTGCCAGGCCTCCCGATCATGTTCCTCGCTCATTTCGGTCTCCGTGGATGAATGGGATGGCTCACAAAGACGGCGAGCGGTCACAGGGGCCGACGATAATCGACCAGGCCACCCCCGGAGAGGTTGACCGTCCACCAGGGCGTTCGAGCGTTCCTTGCGGGGTGCCCTCGTGTCCCTCGCGTCTTCGTGTCGACTTCATCTTGCTCGCTATTCCCCCCGCCACTCGATGGAGACGAGCACCGTGCGGCCGGGCATCTCGAAGGTATCCGCGGTCTGGTAGTCCTCGTCCAGGAGGTTCGCCACCTTGCCCCGCAGCGTCCAGGCGTCGCTGAGCGCGTAGGAGGCAGTGACGTCGACGACGGTGAAGCTGTCGAGCTCGGTGGTGTTCGCGAGCTCGTCGAAGCGCTCACCGCCGTAGTGGATCTCCGTACCGACACGGGCGCGACCGAACGCGCGGTCGATCCCGAGGGTCGCGGTGAGATCCGGGCGCCGCGGCAGGTCGTTGCCGGTGTCGCCGTCCTCGGCATCCAGCCAGGTCGCTGCCAGACGGGTGCCGAAGCCGGCGATATTGCCGCTGACCTCGCCTTCGATGCCGCGGATGCGGGCTTCGTTGACGTTCACGCTGCTGGCGGCGTTCGCGTCGAAAGTGATGAGATCGTCCGCATCCGTGTGGAATGCGGCCACCCGCCATCGCCAGGCACCACTGCTTTCCAGGCCGACCTCTGTGGTGCGCGAGTGTTCGGGCTCCAGGTCCGGGTTGCCCTTGAAGAATCCGGTGTCCGGATAGTAGAGATCGTTGAACGTCGGTGCCTTGAAGGCCGTGCCATAGGAGGCATAGGTGCGGAGTGCCGGTGAGATGCGGTAGCCGACGGCGATATTGCCGGTGGTCTCGCCACCGAAGGCTTCGTTGTCGTCGTGGCGCAGCGCCCCCTGGACGTCGAACGCACCGGCGTACCACTGATGCTGGACGAATACGGCGAGATTATCGCGGTGGGTCTCGACGTAATCGATGGTGCCGCTGACCCGGTCCTCGTGGTAGTCGACGCCGACGGTGGTGATGTGATCGTCGCCGATGAAGAAATCGTTCTGCCAGGTTGCGGTGTCACGGCGGGTGACGAAGCGGTCGCCATCGAAATCGCGGCTGTCCACGTCGTCCAGGGTCGACCCAACCGACAGGCTTGAACGCCAGCTCTGCGTGGGTTGCCAGTCCGCTTCGCCGCTGACGACCTGCTGGGTTTCGTCAGCGGCGGTCGAGGTGGAATCGAACTCGTTCTCGCCGTCGACACGCAGGGCCCGACCGCGCAGGGTCAGTGTGTCGGTCACCTGGTAGTGGCCGCTGACACTGGCCGAGCGGTTGTCGTAGCCGTCCCGGTCCGGGTCGTGGGCGAAGCTGCGTTCGTCGGTGGCATCGAAGCCATCCGTGGATTGCCCCGAGGCGCTAACGGCGAAGCCGCCGCGCTCGCCATCACGGGCGAGGCCGGCTCCGAGCTCCCAGGTGTCGCGGTTGCCCACGGCGAGGCGCGCGTGGGAGCGATCGCGCCGCGTGAAGATCTGGATGACGCCGCCGATGGCGTCGGCCCCGTAGAGACTGGCCCGTGGGCCGCGGACCACCTCGATACGCTGGATCTCACTGACGGACAACTGTTCGAGCGGCGCGCTGCCGAGCGTCGCCGAGCCGATGCGCACGCCGTCGACGAGCACCAGCGTGTGATCGCTCTCGGTGCCGCGAAGGTACAGGCTGGCGGCTTTGCCGCGGCCACCGTTGCGCGCGATCGAGACGCCGGGCAGGCCGCGTAGCAGCTCTGGCACGTCCGCGGGTTGGCGTCGGTCGATGTCATCGCGGGTGATTACGCTCACGGCGGCGAGCGCGTCGTCCGCCGTGAGCGGCGTGCGGGTGGCGGTGACGACCAGCGGTGCAGTGCGTTCCGCGGCGCCGACGGCCGTCGCGCTCGCGGCAGCGACCGCCGCGACGATGAGACTGTGACGTTTGTGCATGGAGCCCCCTGCTGCAGTCACCCGGGGTGACGTTGGGCATGCGGGGGCGGCGGGAGATCGGACGAAGCCATTTCCCGGACACCGCCCACCGCAGCGTCGAAGGTTGCGCTCCAGGGCGGTCTCCGGGCTCGTGAGCGGGCGTCGGCCGCGGACCCGCCTTCCCGCGTCAGCGGACGCAGTGGCCTGTCGGGTCCGTGGGGAGCGTCGAGGCTCCCCGGCTCACCTACCGTTGCGGGGGCAGCGCCGGCTTTGCCGCCGATAGCAGCGCACCGGCTTCCCGTTCGGGGAGTCGTTCGTCGATTCCCCGACCCGTGACGATGCACGGGAACCTGGAGCGAAAGTGGCAGGGAACATACTCGCCGGATGCGAGGGGGTCAACGTCTGCACCCGCAGCTCGGGTGGCGAGGCAATGGTTCAGACCGGCAGGAACGCGCGCCGGTCGCCATCGCTGAGAATCCGGATGGGGTGGCCGTAGAGGCGGGCGAGGGTGGTCTCGTCGAGTACGTCTGCAGTGGCGCCGAAGCAGACCTGGCCGTCACCGAAGAGCAGCAGCAGGTGATCGCAGAAGCGGTCGGCGAGGTTGACGTCGTGCAGGCTCATGACCACCGCACCCTTGGTCTCCTGCGCCCGGCGGGTGATCAGCGCCAGCAGGTTCACCTGGTGGTGGAGGTCCAGGTGGTTGCTAGGCTCGTCGAGCACATACACGGCGGGCGCCTGGGTGAGCACGGTGGCCAGCGCCAGGCGTCTGCGCTCGCCGCCGGACAGCGTGGAGACCGGGCGGTCGGCGAGCTCGGCGAGGCCCACTTCGTCGAGCGCCGCTTCGGCGGCTGTGGTGTCCGTCTCGCCCTCCCATTGCCAGGCCCCGAGCCAGGGGTGGCGGCCGATCAGGGCAGTCTCCAGCACCGTGGCGGGGAAGGGGTCGTGGTTGTCCTGAGGCATGAGCCCCAGGCGTCGGGCGATGGCGCGACGGCCGAGATGTGTCAGGGATGTGCCGTCGAGCAGGATCCGGCCGCTGTCAGGGGAGCGAAGGCCGGCGAGGGTGTGCAGCAGGGTCGTCTTGCCCGTGCCGTTGGCGCCGAGTACCCCCCAGCATTCGCCGGCGCCGACGCTGAAATCGAGTGTCCGGCACACGCTTTGTCCGGCGATGGACACCGACAGGGCCTCGGCTGCGAGCAGGCTCACGACGGCACCTCACGACCCCCACGGTGGAGAAGAAACAGGAACACGGGCACGCCGATGAACACCGAGAAGACGCCCACCGGCAATTGCTGCGGGGCGAAGGCGGTGCGCGCGAGGGTATCGGCGAGCACTACGAACGTGCCGCCGAGCAGCACCGCGGCTGGCAGCAGCAAGCGGTGGTCGGCCCCCATGGCCAGCCGTAGCAAATGCGGGACGACCAGCCCCACGAACCCGACGCTGCCGGCGAGGGTGACGGCGGTGGCCGTGAGCAAGGAGGCCAGCAGATAGATGAGCAGCCGCAAGCCCCGCACGGAGACGCCGAGCGCCTGGGCCTGGAGCTCGCCACGGGCGAGCAGGTTGAGGTTGCGTGCCACTGCCAGTGCCGCGGTGAGGCCGACGATGAGTACCACAGCCGGTCCTGCCGCCGACGGGGCGGTGGCGAGGTCGCCCATGAGCCAGAAGAGCATGCCGCGGACGTCGGTGGGCGGCCCGACGGCGAGTAGGAAACTCACCACCGCGCTCCAGCCCGCGGCGACCACCACGCCGTTGAGAAGCAACCGTGTGGGCGTCCAGCCGCCACGGCCGTGGGCGAGACCGAAGACCAGCAGCATCGAGGTCAGCGCACCGGCGAAGGCGCCGCCGGAGGTCCACAGGGCGCCGAGGCCAAGAAGAATGGTCGAGAGCGCGCCGACGGCGGCGCCGCCGGAAATGCCCAGCACGTACGGGTCGGCGAGGGGGTTGCGCAGTAGCACCTGCATCAGCGCTCCGGCGAGGGCGAGCAGCCCGCCGGTGACGAACCCGGCGGCCGCACGCGGCAGGCGCAGGCCCCAGACCACGTCACGGGCAGTACCTTCGCCGACGAGGGTCGCCAGCAGGTCGCCGGGACCGATGGCAAGGCTGCCTACGGCGGCCGCGATCAGGAAGCTCGCCAGTGCCAGGGCGGCGAGGCCCGTGAGCCAGCCAAGGCCTGCCCGCGGCATCATCGACGGGTCAGGATGAGGTCCCAGACACCGTGGCCCTTGCTCAGCCCGCGGCGCTCGAACCTGGTTTCGGGGCGTTCGCCGCGGTCCGGGGCGAATCCGGCGTGGGGGTTGTCGAAGTCCGGATTTGCCGAGACCACTTCCAGCATGTGCTCGGCGTAGTCGGCCCAGTCCGTGGCGAGATGCAGAAAGCCTCCGCTGGCGAGGCGCTCGGCGACCAGCGCCAGCCACGGCGGCTGTACCATGCGCCGCTTGTGATGGCGTTTCTTCGGCCACGGATCCGGGAAGAAGAGCTGCAGGCCGGCCAGCGAGCCGGGGGCGATGTGGCGGCGGAGCACTTCCACCGCGTCGGCGCATATCACCCGGACGTTGTCCGTGCCTTCGGCGTCGAGCTGGCGCAGCAGGCGGCCGACGCCGGAACGGTAGACCTCGATCCCCAGGTAGTTGCGTTCCGGGTGGCGCGCGGCGAGCTCAGCCAGGGCCTCGCCGTCACCGAACCCCACGTCCAGCACGACCGGCGCCTGGCGACCAAAGGCGGCGGCGAGATCCAGCAGGCCCTCCGCGGGCTCGATGCCGTACCGCGGGTAGAGGGTATCCAGCGCCCGTTGCTGCCCTTCGGTCAGCCGCCCTTCCCGGCGGACGAAAGAGCGAATGGGGCGATGCCGGGGTTCGTTGATGTTTGCGCTCTCGGTCACGGATCTGCCACTGGCCGCTGTACGGGTCGATTGTGGTGTGTGTCGCCTGCCACGGGCGGGCGGAGGCGGAAACCGGTTGCCCGCGACGTGCCCGTTCAGAAGAACGTGCCCTCGATCGGCGATGAAGCGCTGGCGAAGCGCTTCTTCGCGATGCGTCCGGCACGGTAGGCTTCGCGCCCGGCCTCGACGGCCTTGCGCATCGCCGAGGCCATGAGCACCGGGTTCCGGGCGCCGGCAATGGCGGTATTCATCAGCACGCCGTCGCAGCCGATTTCCATGGCCACGGAGGCGTCCGATGCCGTGCCCACGCCCGCATCCACCAACACCGGCACGCTGGCGTTCTCGATGATGGTGATGATGTTGTACGGATTCTGGATGCCGAGCCCCGAACCGATGGGGGCGGCCAACGGCATCACCGCGACACAGCCGATGTCTTCGAGGCGGCGGGCGATGATGGGGTCGTCAGAGGTGTAGACCATCACGTCGAAGCCGTCGGCGACGAGTTGCGCTGCGGCGTCGAGGGTGGCGGGGATGTCCGGATAGAGCGTGCGCTCGTCTCCCAGAACCTCCAGCTTCACCAGGTTGTGACCGTCGAGCAGCTCCCGGGCCAGGCGGCAGGTGCGTACTGCATCCTTTGCGGTATAGCAGCCGGCGGTATTGGGGAGGATCGTGTAGCGCTCCGGCAGGACCACGTCGAGCAGGTTGGGCTCATCCGGCTTCTGGCCGATGTTGCTTCGGCGGATGGCGACGGTGACGATTTCTGCGCCGCTCGCGCGGATGGCAGCATCCGTCTGCTCGAGATCTTTGTACTTGCCGGTGCCGATCAGCAATCTGGACTCGAAGCTCCGGCCGGCGACTACGAGGTTGTCTTCGCTCATAAGTCGAATGCGGGTTACCAGCCACACGGCACGGCCGCGCCGAGTGCGCGGTGCGTGCATCCAGGGGCGGTTGAATCGCCGGCGGTCACCCGCCGCCGATGGCGTGTACGATCTCGACCCGGTCACCGGGTTTCAGCGCATGCGCGTCGAAGCGGCTGCGCGGGACCAGGTCCTCGTTGACTTCGATGGCGATGCGCCGCCCCCCGAGCCCGAGCGACGTCACCAGGTCGGCGAGCGTTTGCCCCGGCGTGAACGGCTGCGCTTCGCCATTGACGATGATTTCGCGACGGTGGACGGTCTCTTCCATCACGCCGCCATTGTATACCAAGCCGCGCCGGGGGCGAAAATGTACGCCTCGCTTGCGTGGGCAGTGGTTTCCTCCCCCCTCTCCGGCCAGTCCCTGGACGGCCATGTTTATTGCTCGGTAAGGTGCATTCCAAAGGCATCGATGAGCCCTGCTTCGTTCAGAGCGCATCTTCGTCGGTGTCCAAACAACAAGATGGTGGCAAGTGCAGGCGAGTCGCCGGTAGCTGTCGCGGCGTCCGGGGGGTAGTTCGTAATGGACGATTTTTCCGCGGGGGATCTGAAAACCATCCTGCACTCCAAGCGGGCGAACATCTACTACCTCCAGCACTGTCGCGTCCTGGTCAAAGGCGGGCGAGTCGAGTTCGTCACGGATGAGGGCCGGCGTTCGCTGTACTGGAATATCCCCATCGCGAACACAACGACGGTCCTGCTGGGCACGGGGACCTCGATCACCCAGGCGGCGATGCGCGAGCTCGCCCGGGCCGGCGTGCTGGTCGGGTTCTGTGGCGGCGGCGGGACGCCGCTGTTCAGCGCCAACGAGATGGACGTCGAGGTTGCCTGGTTCAGCCCGCAGAGCGAGTACCGGCCGACCGAGTATCTGCAGGCCTGGGTGGCGTTCTGGTTCGAGGAATCACAGCGCCTGGAGGCCGCGCGGTGCTTCCAGTGGGCGCGGCTGAAGCGGATACGCGAGAACTGGCTGGATAACCGTGCGCTTGCGGATGCGGGCTTCGGGGTGGCACGTGAGCCGCTGACGCATTTGGTGGAGCGCACGGAAGCGGCGGTGGCCGCGGCACCGGACACGGTGGAGCTGCTGACGCTGGAGGCGCGGCTCACCAAGCAGCTGTTCGCCATGGCCGCCGGCGCGGTGGACTACGGCGAGTTCACCCGGGCGAAGCGCGGGAGCGGCACGGACCCGGCGAACCGGTTCCTGGATCACGGCAACTACCTGGCCTACGGGCTCGGTGCGACAGCCACCTGGGTGCTGGGGCTGCCACACGGCCTGTCGGTCCTCCACGGCAAGACCCGGCGGGGCGGGCTCGTCTTCGACGTGGCCGACCTCGTCAAGGACGCGGTCATCCTCCCGCAGGCATTCATCTCCGCCATGCGCGGCGACGAGGAGCAGGAGTTCCGTCAGGCCTGCATCGAGCAGCTCACCCGTACGGAATCCCTGGATTTCATGATCGATACGCTGAAATCCGTGGCCGTCACGCTCGGGACGCCCGCCCAATGAACGTGCTGCTCGTCTCCCAGTGCAGCAAGAACGCTCTGAAGGAGACGCGGCGGATCCTCGACCAGTTCGCGGAACGCCGTGGCGAGCGCACCTGGCAGACGCCCATCACCCAGGCCGGGTTGGACACTTTGCGCCGCCTGCTCCGGCGCAGTGCGCGCAAGAATACCGCCGTGGCCTGCCACTGGATACGCGGGCGCGACCACAGCGAGCTGCTGTGGATTGTCGGCGATGCCGGGCGGTTCAATACGCGCGGTGCCGTACCCACGGAGACCACGCGCAGGGATATCCTGCGGCGGGCGGACGAGAACGACTGGCACACCGGGGAAGACATCCTCCTGCTGGCCAGCCTGGCGGCCCTGCTGCACGATCTGGGCAAGGCGTGCGCCGCCTTCCAGCTGCGCCTGCACGACCCCGCCGGCGCGACGCGCAACCTCTACAGGCACGAATGGATCAGCCTGCGACTGTTCGAGGCGTTTGTCGCCGGTGATGACGACGCCACGTGGCTCGCGCGGCTGGCCGGTCTGGACGCGGACGACGCCCCCTGGTTGGAACGGCTGGTGCGCGACGGCCTGGACGACGGCCCTGCCTCACCGTTTTCTTCGCTGCCGCCGCTGGCGGCCGCGGTGGGCTGGCTCATCGTCACCCATCACCGCCTGCCGGAGATGCCGCGATCCGCCGATGATGGCGGATTCCAGGTGGCACAGCTGCGGGATCTGCCCTCGCTCATTACCGCGGACTGGAATGACGACGTCCCTCACGAGCGTGATCTCCGTGAGCTACCCGGTTACTGGCGTTTCGACCACCCGTTGCCAGTGACTACCGGCAAGTGGCGGAGCCGGGCAGCGCGCATAGCCCACCGGATGCGTCGTCGTCTCGATCACTATCAACAGCAGTGGCTGGACAACCCCTACGTGATGCATCTCGCCCGGCTGAGCCTGATGCTGGCGGACCATCACTACTCCAGCCTGGAGGATCCCGGCCAGCGCACCCGCGGCGAGCGCGGATATCCCCTCTACGCCAATACCGTGCGCCGCACCGGGGCCCTGAACCAGCCCCTGGACGAGCACCTCCTCGGCGTGGAGGCCGGGGCGCGCCGGGTCAGCGGCACGCTGCCCGGTGTCGAGCGCTACCTGCCGCGGCTGGCCCGCCACCGCGGGTTCCGCCGCCGCAGCGCCGACCCACGCTTCCGCTGGCAGGATCGGGCCTACGACCTCGCGGCCTCCCTGCGTGAACGCGCGCAGGCGCAGGGGTTTTTCGGCGTCAACCTGGCATCGACGGGCTGCGGCAAGACCCTGGCCAACGGCCGGATCCTGTATGCCCTCGCGGACCCGGACAGCGGGGCACGATTCTCGATCGCCCTCGGCCTGCGCACGCTCACGCTTCAGACCGGGCGTGCGTATCGGACGCTGCTGAACCTCGGCGAGGACGAGCTCGCCGTGCGCACCGGCGGATCGGCGAGCCGCGCGCTGTTCGAGCACTTCGAGGCGGAGGCGGACGCCAGCGGCTCGGCCTCCAGCCAGCGCCTCATGGAGGAGGACGCCCATGTCTATTTCGAGGGGGATTTCGGCAATCATCCCCTGCTGCGCCAGCTCGCCCATGACCCGGGCATGCGCGCCCTGATCGCCGCGCCGATCCTCGTCTCCACCGTGGATCACCTGGTGCCCGCCACCGACGGACTCCGTGGTGGGCGCCAGATCGCCCCCATGCTGCGGCTGCTCAGCGGCGACCTCGTGCTCGACGAGGTGGACGACTTCGACCTGAACGACCTTCCCGCGCTGACGCGCCTGGTCAACTGGGCCGGCATGCTCGGCACGCGGGTGCTGCTCTCCTCGGCCACCCTGGCGCCATCGCTGGTGGAAGGGCTGTTCCAGGCCTACCGGGCGGGCCGGGCCGTGTATCAGCGCAACCGTGGTGAGCCGGGGCGGGCAGTGAGCATCACCTGCGCCTGGTTCGACGAGAGCGACCGCCGGCACGTGGACTGCCCGGATGCCGAGTCGTTCACCGCCGCCCATGGGGCATTCGCCGGCCGGCGTCGGGAGCGTCTGGCCGAGGTGGCGGTGAGGCGCCGGGCGGCGCTGGTGCCCGTGGCGGCATCGCGGGAGACCGGGGCGCCGACCATCGCCGAACAGCTTGCGGCGGAGATGCGCCGGCAGGCACTCGACCTCCACCAGCGGCACCACAGTGTCGACCCTCCCAGCGGCAGGCGGGTGAGCTTCGGCCTGATCCGCATGGCGAACATCGAGCCCCTGGTGCAGGTCGCCCGCGCCCTGCTGGCAGCCGGTGCGCCGGAGGGCTGCCGCATTCACCTGTGCGTGTATCACGCGCAGTTCCCGCTGGTCATGCGCTCGACCATCGAGCGTCATCTGGACGGTGCCCTCGACCGCCGTGACGAGATGGCCGTGTTCGAGCGCCCGGACGTACGGGCCTGCATCGACGGTGCCGGCGAGGCGGATCAGCTGTTCGTCGTCCTGGGCTCGCCGGTGACGGAGGTCGGCCGGGACCACGACTACGACTGGGCCGTGGTCGAGCCCTCCTCGATGCGCTCGCTCATCCAGCTCGCCGGCCGGGTGCGGCGGCACCGGGTTACCTCCTGTGAAACCCCGAATATCGCCTTGCTGGCCAGCAACTACAAGGCCGTGGAAGCGCCCGGCAACGTCGCTTTCACGCGCCCCGGTTTCGAGGGCGACGGGCCATGGCGGCTCAGGAGTCACGATCTGCACGACCTGCTTGCCCCCGACGAGTACCAAACGGTGGATGCCCGGCCGCGCATTACCGAACGCAGCGAGTTGCGCCCCCGCGACAGCCTGGTGGACCTGGAGCACGCCCGCCTGCGTGCCGCGCTGCTGCCCGGGGAGTCGGGGCCGGGCCGCGCCATGACGGCGCGGGAGCGGCGCGCCATGAAGGCGCCACCCGCACCACCGCTCAATGCCGCGAGCTGGTACGGCCTCCCGCGGGCGGACCTCAGCGGCGTGCTCCAGCGCAAACAGCCGTTCCGGCAGCAGACCCGGGAGGAGGCCGAGCTGGTGCTGATGCCCGACGACGCCGGCGAGCACTGGCACCTCAGGGAGCTGTGGCACGAGCCGGGCAAGCGGGGTGCCCCTCTCTATCTGGACGCAGACGACCGGCTGGAGCGCTCGGCCTCGGAGGGCATGCAGGGCGAGCGCATCACGCCCTGGATCGGCACCGGCTATCTCGACATCCTCGCGGCCCTGGCGGAGGACCTGGATCAGCCGCTGGAAGAGTGCGCGCGTCAATTCGGTGTTGTGACCGTGCCACGGAACGATCGGGGGTGGTGCTATCACGAGCTCCTGGGCTTCACGAAACGCCGCTGACGGCCCGGACCGTTGCCGAAGGCAAGGAGAAGGCACCGATGGAGAGAACGATGCCGGACGACACTGACAGAGCCCTTCGCGAAACCGTGGAGGCGTTCATAGGCGAGCGATGTCAGGCGAAGCTCGACAAGCTAAAACCGGACGACGACAGCCATTACGAGAAGCGCCAAGCGGTAATTGACCATCACCGCCGGGAAAACTGGCTCGCGGACGCCACGCGGCGCGTCGCTCAGCTGCAGGTGGTCACCCACGCGCTCAAGGCCACGCACCCGGATGCCAGGGGCACGAGCCTGTTCGCCCCGCCGGAGACGTTGCCGGCGCATCCGGCCGTGGGCACCCACGTCCTCGGTGACGGGGCGCCGCGGGACGTCGTGGGCAATGCCGCGGCGCTCGACGTCTACAAGTTCCTCCAGACCGAGCACGACGGCCGGTCCATGCTGGATCGTGCCCTGGCCGGCGAGGCGGCTTTTGCAGCGGCCCTGAGCGACGATCCGGCGCAGGGGCAGGCGTGGATGGAGGCCTTTGCCGGCATCACCCGGGCCGGTCACGACCAGGCCAGCCATACACGCGCCAAGCAGGTCTACTGGCTCGTCGACGACGACCCCACCGACGATCGGGGGTTTCACCTGCTGGCGCCGTTATACGCCACGAGCCTCGCGCATGCGGTCTTTCACGCGATCAACGAGGATCGCTTCGGCGAGGCGGCGAAGGCGGCACGGACGGCCCGGCGTGAACGTCGCTACAGCGCCGTCGAGTCCCGCGAGTACCCGAAGCTGGCGGTGCAGAAATTCGGCGGGACCAAGCCCCAGAACATCTCCCAGCTTAACAGCGAGCGGCGCGGCAGCAATTACCTTCTGGCCTCGCTGCCGCCGGACTGGCGTTCCGCGGATGTACGGGCACCGCTCCATACCGACTCGGTATTTCCGCTCTTCGGCCGCCGCCGGCCCGTGCGCTCGGCGGTGAACGCGCTGCTGCGCTTCCTGCGCTCGGACCCGAAGCCGAACGTCGAGACCCGCCGCCACCGGGATGAGCTGCTGGCCGAGCTCACCGACGCGCTCCTGGTGTTCGCCGCCGAGCTGTCGGCACTGCCGCCGGGCTGGAGCGGCCACGCCGACTGTCACCTCGTCGAGGCGGAGTGCCTTTGGCTCGATCCCGACCGGGCGGCGGAGGACGCCGAGTTCGCCGCACGCCGGGCACAGGTGGACTGGCCGCAGGAGGTCCGCGAGCGCTTCGCCGACTGGCTCAACGGTCAGCTTCGGGACGCACTGCCGGTGGCTGACGCCGAGCGGCGTTTCTGGGCGGACCGGCTGGAGGCGGAAATGGACGAGCTGGAGGAGGCGCTGCCCCATGTCTGAGAGTCATTCGCTACTCGTGCTACCCCATGTGCGCGTGCAGAACGCGAACGCCATCTCCAGCCCGTTGACTTGGGGATTTCCGGCGATGACCGCGTTCGCGGGCCTGATGCACCTGCTCGAACGCCGCCTTGCCGAGCGGGACGTCCCGCTCCTGTTCGAAGGAGTCGGCGTGGTGTGTCACCACTGCGAGCCCCAGGCGAGCCATCGCGGCTACACCCACGCCTTCCACCTGACGCGGAACCCGCTGGACAGGGACGGCGACACCGCCGCCATCGTCGAGGAGGGGCGCGTGCATCTGGACGTCAGCCTGGTCTTCGCGGTGCTCGGCGATGCCTGCGCCGCGCCGGCGGAGGAGCGTGCCGCGGTCGCCCGGGAGGTCGGCGAGCTCCTGCTCACCCTGCGGGTGGCCGGCGGCACGGTGCTGCCGGGCTCGCTCCAGGGGCGCCGCTGGAACGGCCCCGAGCTGATCCCCCTGGACGAGCGGGAGGATGAGCGCCGCCGGCAGTACAAGCGCCTGCTGCGGCGGTGGCTCCCCGGCTTCGCCCTCGTCTGCCGTGACGACGTGCTCCACGAGCGGCACGCGCAGATGTGTGCGGACGACCCGGACGCCACGCTGCTGGATGCCTGGCTCGACCTCTCGCGGCTGAACATGACCTGCCGTAGCGAAGATGATGACGGTGAGGAAACGATTCGCTGGGAGGCGCGCCGCCGGCCCGGATGGCTGGTGCCGATCCCCGTGGGTTACGGCGCCCTCGGGCCGCTGCAGGTGGGCGGCGACGTCCGCCGGGCCCGGGACGAGGCCACTCCGCTGCGCTTCGTCGAGAGCCTGTACTCCATCGGTCAGTGGGTGAGTCCCCATCGGCTGGACAGCCCGGAGAGGCTGCTATGGTACGTCGACAACCGGCTCGACGAGGGGCGCTACCGACTGCGCAACGACTACATCGACAACGCCGCCGAATTCGTCTGACCTGCACCAGGAAGGAGCCTGAACCATGGCCAAGACCGCCGAGCTCAAGACCGCTTCCGTCCTCGCCTTCGAGCGCAAGCTCGATCCCTCCGACGCCCTCATGTTCGCCGGCCGCTGGAGCGAGCGTGGCAGCGCCACGCAGTGGCCCGGCATCGCCATTCGCGCGAAGTCCGTGCGCGGCACCATCTCCAACCGGCTCAAGGCGAAAGACCAAGACCCCGCGAAGATCGACGCCGCGATCCACAACCCCAACCTCCAGACCGTGGACGTCGCCGCCCTGCCCACGGATGCCGATACCCTGCTGACGCACTTCACGCTCAAGGTGCTCGGCGGTGCCGGCGAGCCCACCGCCTGCAACAGCGCGGCCTATCACGAAAAGCTCCGGGCCGCGGTCGATGCCTACGAAACCGAGCACGGCTTCGACGAGCTGGCCCGGCGCTACGCCCACAACCTCGCGAACGGGCGTTTCCTGTGGCGCAACCGCGTCGGCGCGGAGGCCGTCGAGGTCCGGGTGAGTCACCGCGAGCACGGCGAGCTCGCGGCGAGCTGGACATTCGACGCCCTCGAGCTCTCGGTGCGCGATTTCGAGCCCGCCGCCGGTGCCCGGGACGATCTTGCCGGCCTCGCTGCACTCATCCGCCAGGGGCTCGCCGGCGAGCGCCTCGTGCTCCTGGAGGTGAGCGCGTTCGCCCGGATGGGTGCCGGTCAGGAGGTCTTCCCCTCCCAGGAGCTCATCCTGGAGCGGGGGCGGAACGACAAGAGCAAGACGCTCTACAGCGTCAACGGCGTCGCGGGTATCCACTCCCAGAAGCTGGGCAACGCGATCCGCACCATCGATACCTGGTATCCGGAGGCGGACACCGCCGGGATCGGGCCCATCGCCGTCGAGCCCTACGGCTCCGTGACCACGCGGGGGACCGCGTACCGCCAGCCCCGGCAGAAGGTTGACTTCTATTCGCTGCTGGATGACTGGCTGCTCAAGGATCGCAGGCCGGCGGTCACCGATCAGCACTACGTCATGGCCACCCTCATCCGCGGCGGCGTGTTCGGCGACAAGGCGGAGTGAGGTGATGCTGGATCACTACCTGGACATCCGCGTTCTGCCGGACCCGGAGTTTCAGCAGTCCATGCTGCTCGGCGCACTGGTGAGCAAGCTGCACCGGGGGCTGGTGGGCATTGACGCCGACGATATCGGCATCAGCTTCCCCGCCCATCGGACCGACCCCCGCACGCTGGGCGACGTGCTGCGGCTCCACGGAACGGCCGACCGGCTCCATGAGCTGACCGCGGCCCGCTGGCTTGCCGGGATGCGTGACCATGTCGATCACGACGAGATCCGGTCCGTACCCGACGGGATCGTCCACCGGGTCGTCCGGCGCCGGCAGTACAAGACCAACGCCGAGCGACTGCGCCGTCGCCGCATGCGCCGGCATGGCGAAACCTACGAGCAGGCCTGCGTCCAGGTCCCGGACAGCGTCGAGCGGACGGTGACGACCCCCTTCGTCACCGTCCGCAGCAGCAGCACCGGCCGGGCGTTCGGGCTGTTCATCGAGCACGGAGACTGCGTCCCTGACCCCGTGCCCGGCGCCTTCAACACCTACGGGCTCAGCCGTACGGCCACCGTGCCGTGGTTCTGACCCTTTTTCCGGTGGCCGATAATCTGACCCCATGAATCAGTCATTTAGCAAGGTGCCTGAAAAATGGGTCAACGGCCGCCGGACCCTCGTTGTTCTTTAACAAACAGGGACTTGTCGCTGATAGACTCTAGTTGGCTGCCGCACAGGCAGCTCAGAAATTGTCGTCTTCCTTGGTGGACTCTTCCTTGAGGTTGGCTGCCGCACAGGCAGCTCAGAAAATGCCGATTCCGTAGCCGATATCCGCGACGATGTTGGCTGCCGCACAGGCAGCTCAGAAAATCTATATGAATGGCACTGAGGCCGTCGGGGCGTTGGCTGCCGCACAGGCAGCTCAGAAACTCACGATCAGCGGCGTCGAGCATGGCAACCAGTTGGCTGCCGCACAGGCAGCTCAGAAAACGGCCCCGATGAAGAAACGGTCAGCCGAAACCGTTGGCTGCCGCACAGGCAGCTCAGAAATCCTCCTTCTCTATGCCCGAAGCCCGCACTGCGGTTGGCTGCCGCACAGGCAGCTCAGAAAATGAGGGGGCGCGCACCCGCGGCAGACAGGAGGTTGGCTGCCGCACAGGCAGCTCAGAAAACTATAATCACCTTTCGCGACCGCAGCCGAGTGTTGGCTGCCGCACAGGCAGCTCAGAAAACTCTGGGTGTTTGGGTAGATCGAGCCAATCGCTTGGCTGCCGCACAGGCAGCTCAGAAAACCGCCATCCACGCCGATTCCGCTACCGGCCGGTTGGCTGCCGCACAGGCAGCTCAGAAAAGTAGGTGCGGACGTCAATGGTGTGTATCACAAGTTGGCTGCCGCACAGGCAGCTCAGAAAAACCCAGAGTCGCCGCCACGATACGTGCCTTAGTTGGCTGCCGCACAGGCAGCTCAGAAAAAGTGCTGGTCCGTGGTGGGGCACAGAACTCGGTTGGCTGCCGCACAGGCAGCTCAGAAATTGATGAAGTGTATTGGGAAAACCGAGGCTTTGTTGGCTGCCGCACAGGCAGCTCAGAAAATGTCAGTGAGCGTGGCGTCCTCCAGATCCTCGTTGGCTGCCGCACAGGCAGCTCAGAAATGGTGCGCAACGCCAAAGGGGCGGTGATTGGCGTTGGCTGCCGCACAGGCAGCTCAGAAATGGTCGAGAAGGGTCTGCCGGACCTCGTCGCAGTTGGCTGCCGCACAGGCAGCTCAGAAAGCTAGGTGGCGGATCAAACTGTCGGCTCGCTCGTTGGCTGCCGCACAGGCAGCTCAGAAAGTCCGGATAGACCACCACGAGCGCGGAGTGCTGTTGGCTGCCGCACAGGCAGCTCAGAAAATCTTGCTCGGCGGTTACGGACCAGCCGTTATGTTGGCTGCCGCACAGGCAGCTCAGAAAAGACGTCGGCATACCGTGACACCGCGGCGCATCGTTGGCTGCCGCACAGGCAGCTCAGAAACGTTGTTGCTGCATCGTGCTGGCGCTCTACATGTTGGCTGCCGCACAGGCAGCTCAGAAAGTGTTCTCCCGGGAGTACACCTGGCAAAACTGGTTGGCTGCCGCACAGGCAGCTCAGAAATCCAGCACCGGCCGCTCGTAGCTGAAGTCGACGTTGGCTGCCGCACAGGCAGCTCAGAAAGCCGTGCGCAGCCTGTTGAGATTCTGTTGCAGGTTGGCTGCCGCACAGGCAGCTCAGAAATTCTAGGAGTGATGCGGTGGAGCAAGTCCTCTCGTTGGCTGCCGCACAGGCAGCTCAGAAAAGGATGGAACGGGCCCGTTTGGCCATTGCTTCGTTGGCTGCCGCACAGGCAGCTCAGAAAATAGCACCTCGAAATCCAGTAATCCGGACATGTCCGGATTTTGAAAGTTCGCTGCCGTGTAGGCAGCTCAGAAAGAGTCGCGCGATGGGTGGCCATCCCGGTAGGCGTTCGCTGCCGCGTAGGCAGATCGAAGAAGTAGATATACGGATGCGCTTGTGCCCATTTCGTGTTCGCCGAACCCGACGAAGCGCTCTGTGTCGCTATGGCCACAAGTGGTTCGGTTACTCCGGCGTCTGCCGCGTGCGTTCAGTTTGAGAATCGTCTATCTGACATAGGCCAGCAATGCCGGCAGCAGCGCGAACCGCAGCAGTGTGGAGAGCACGATCATGCCGGCGATGTCCTCCACCGGGCCGTCGTAGCGCTCAGTGAAGAGATAGTTGAACATGGCCACCGGCATTGTGCACTGGAGGATAAGGGTGCCTGCGGCCACGGGGCTCAGGTCGAAGCCGTGTGCGCCGCTGTGGACAGCGTTGCTCGTCGCTCATGTAGACCTTGCTACACCACGCTCCTCGTGCCACTGACCGTCGAGGCGAGTGACTCGGAATATCGCAAGCCTGTTGTGGCGGCATACCACGAAGGCCTGTCGAAGCGAACAACGGCGCACACGGTTACTGAGACCTGACGATGCGTTCGAAAAGGTTAGTAAGACCAGCGCCGGGGTGCCCACGTTCATTACCAGCGCCCCGAGGAAGCGCCGGTGGAATCCCGACACCCGGGCGATGAGCAGCCCGGGTGCCGGGATCAGGAAGCCCGGCGCGACCGTGGGAGGATGGCGGTGTACCTCCAGGCGTTTGTCAGCCCCGCTGCTGCCCCAGGCGTCGAATGATGGTGGGGGCGAACAGGCCCACCAGTGCCATGGTCCACAGCGTCACCGACAGCGGGCTGGAGAGCAGTGTCGTCCAGTCGCCGTCGCTCAGGGTGAGCGCCCGTCGCAAGTTGGTTTCCATGGGCTGGCCGAGCACCAGTCCGAGCACCACGGGCACCAGCGAGATGTCGAGCTTGCGCAGGATGTAGCCGAGCACCCCGAAGAACACCATGGTGAGGATATCGAAAGGGCTGTGGCTGATGGAGTAGATGCCCACGAAGCCCACCAGGGTGACCAGTGGCATCAGTACCCACGAGGGTACGGAAAGCAACCGTACGAACAGCCCTACCAGCGGCAGGTTCATGACCAGCAGGACCACGTTGGCCACGTACAGCGCGGCGATCAGGCCCCACACCAGCGCCGGTTGCTGCTCGAAGAGCATCGGTCCAGGGGTCACGCCCAGTGAGACCAGCATGGCGAGGAGAATGGCCGTCGTGGCGCTGGCGGGTACGCCCAGGGAGAGCAGGGGCACCAGACCGCCGCTCACGCCGGCGTTATTGCCGGCTTCCGGGGCGGCTACGCCGCGCTTGTCGCCGTTGCCGAAATCGCCGTTTCGGCCATTGATGCGCTTCTCCAGGGCATAGGCCAGAAAGGCGCCGAGCGCGGCCCCGGCGCCGGGGAGCACGCCGCCGATGAAGCCCACGACGCTGGAGCGGATCATCGTCCAGCCGGTGCCGGCGACTTCCTTGATGGCCTTGCTGACGCGGCCGAGGCGAACCGGCTCGTGGGTGCCGGCGAGGTGCATGTCGATGAAGACCATCAGCTCGCTCACCGCGAACAGGCCCACCAGGGCCACGATGAAGTCGATGCCCTCGTAGAGCTCCAGGAAGCCGAACGTGTAGCGCGCCACGCCGCTGCCCGGGTCGATGCCCACGGTGGCGAACATCAGCCCCAGCAGTGTCGCCACCAGGGTCTTCACCGCGTTGGAGCCGGAGATGCCGGTGATGGTGGAGAAAGCGAGCACGTAAAGCGCGAAGTATTCCGGCGGCCCGAAGCGGATGGCGAAGCCGGCGAGCAGCGGGGCGAAGAACATCAGCGCAACGATGGAGATGGTCGCACCCACGAACGAGGCCACCGCGGAGATGGCGAGTGCGGCCTCTCCTCGGCCCTGGCGGGCCATGGGATAGCCGTCCAGCGTGGTCATGATCGCCGGCTCGTCGCCGGGGATGTTGAGCATGATGCTGGAGATGCGCCCGCCGTACATGGCGCCGTAGTACACGCACACCAGCAGGATCATGGCGGAGTCGGCGGGCAGGCCCAGGCTGAACACCAGCGGAATGAGGATGGCGATGCCGTTGGCCGGGCCGAGCCCCGGCAGCGCGCCGATGAGCGTGCCGGCGAACGCGCCGAGCAGCCCGAGGGCGATATTGGTGGGCGTAAGCGCCACCGCGAAGCCCTGGAGCAGCAGGTCGAATGTCTCCATGTCAGCCTCCGTAGAGGGTGCCGGTGGGCAGCGGCAGGCCCAGCACCCAGTCGAAGAGCCCGAACAGCGCCACGCTACCGCCGACGCCGAGGATGCCGGCACGCAGCCACGTGGTGCCGAGCTGCACGGCGATCACCGCGATGACTGCGGCGGTGGAAAGCACGAAGCCCAGCGGCTCCAGGGCGAAGGCGTAGCCGATGAGCACCGCTACGGCGATGATCTGGTGGAGCAGTGCGGCGCCCCGCGGCCAATCGGCCTCCGGGCCGGGGCGGACGATGAGGTAGATGCTGGTCACGCCCAGGAGCACGGCGAGCAGCGTGGGGAAGGACGCGGGGCCGAGCGGCTCCGAAACGAAGCCGCTCGTGTAACCCCGCGCCGCGATCCCGTAGCCGACCGCCAGGGCGAAGAGCAGCACCCCGGTGATACGGTCGCTCACGGGTTGTCCTCTACTGCAGCAGGCCGATTTCCTGGGAGAGCTCGCGCAGGTCGTTCACCTGCTGGTCGACGAACTGCTCCATGTCTTCGCCGCTGCGCTGGAAGGGCACCAGGCCATTCTTGCTCATGGCCTCCTTCCAGGCGTCGGACTCGTAGAGGGATTCCAGGGCGTCGACCCAGTACTGGTAGGCCTCGTCGCTGACGTCACCGCCCATGTAGAACCCGCGCCAGTTCGCACCGACCACGTCGAAGCCCTGCTCGCGGGCGGTGGGCAGCTCCGAGAACTGGTCGGGCAGGCGTTCGTCGGCAAGCACGCCGAGGATGCGGATCTTGCCGGCGTCGATCTGGCCGGTGAGCTCGGAGATATCGCCGGTGAAGGCCTGGATGTGGCCACCGATCATCTGGGTAAGCGCGGTGCCGCCGTTGTTGAACGACACGTACTTGACGTTGCGGACGTTGTCCACACCGGCTTCCTTGGCGAGCATCAGCACCTTCATGTGGTCCCAGCCGCCCACGGCGCTACCGCCGCCGAAGGCCACCTGGCGCGGGTTGTCCTTGACCGCTGCCATGAGGTCGCCGAGGTCCTCATAGGGCGAGTCCGCGGCCACGGCGATGGCGCCGAAGTCAGCACCGAGCGAGCCTACCCAGCGGGTCTGGTCGGCACTGAGACCGGCGAACTTGTTCTGGGCGAGACGGCTGGTGGTAGCGGTACTCGCGGCGACCAGCAGGTTGTTGTCGTCGGCGCGCTTGCCGACAACGTAACCGTAGGCCACGCCGCCACCGGCGCCGGCCATGTTGGTCACCGTCACCGATCCGGGTACCAGATCGAGCTCGCTCAAGATGCGGCCCACCGAGCGGCAGGTGAAGTCCCAGCCACCACCGGGATCCGCGGGCGCGATGCATTCGACCTTACTGGGCTCGAAAGCGTGGGCGGCGGGCACGGCCAGAGCGGCGGCCAGGGCGATACGCGTCAACCATTGGTGCATGGTTGTCTCCTCCTAAATGGCTTTGTGTCGCACGCACCCGCACACGCTTGAAACGGGGTAATGGAGCGGGTGTAGGAAGAACCCTACCCGGCTAAGCTGTCATCCACCTGTCAGCGCGGGTACTGCCGGCACCGACGGCATCAGCCGCCGGCGCCGTCGTTCGAGAGCTTGCGTAGCGCCTCGATCTGCTGCTCGATGGCTGCGCGGCCGGAGGCGTTGATGTCCTTCGACAGACTTTCGAGATCGGCGATCTGAGCGTTGATGAACTCAACCATGGCGTTGCCGCTGCGCCGGAATTTCACCAGGCCGTTGTTCTGCATCGCCGTCTGCCACGCCTGGGACTCGGCTACCTGCTGCAAAGCGTTCACCCAGTAGGTGTGTGCGTCGTCGCTGGCTTCCCGGCCCATGTAGAAGCCGCGCCAGTTGGCGCCGACGGTGTCGTACCCCTGTTCCCGTGCCGTTGGGAGCTCCGAGAACGCCTGGGGCAGGCGTTGATCGGCGAGCACGCCGAGGACGCGCAGTTGCCCCTCGCGAACCGATTCGGCCACCTCCGAGAGGTCGCCGGAGAAGGCGTCGACGTTGCCAGCACGCAACTCTTCCAGCGCGGCGCCGCCATTGTTGAACGACAGATATTGCAGTTCGTGGAGGTTCTTGATGCCGGCGGCGCGGGCGAGCATCAGTACCTTCATGTGATCCCAGCCGTTCGCCGGGCTGCCACCGGAGAAGGCGACCACGCGGGGGTTGTCGCGCACGGCGGTGAAGAGCTCGTCCAGGTTCTGGTACGGACTGTCCGGCGAGACCGCGATGACGCCGAAATCCGCACCGAGTGCGGCGAGCCAGCGAACGTCGCCGGCAGTGTGGCCGGCGTAGCGGCCCTGCGCGAGTCGGCTCGCGGTGGCCGTACTCGCGGCCACGAGCAGGTTGTCGTCGCCCGCGCGCTCCCCGGCGACACGGCCGTAAGCAATGCCGCCGCCGGCACCGGAGACGTTTGAGACCGTGACGGGGCCGGGGGTGAGTCCCTTGGCGGCGAGGATTCTCCCGACGGCGCGGCAGGTGAAATCCCAGCCGCCGCCTTTGTCGGCGGGGGCGATGCACTCCACGTCGCCCGGCTCGAAGGCGGAGGCGGCGGGGGCGGCGATCGCCGCCGTCAGCGTCAGTATCAGGAGCGTGAGCCAACGGTGCATGTTATTGTTTCCTTGCTTCCTTGAGGGACGAGCATGGTTTCGGCAAGCTGCGGCAGCCGGCCGCGGTCGCGCGAAACCCTACCGTCCGAAACTGTCACTGACCTGACACCCCATGCGCATCCTGCTGGTCGAGGACACACCCGATCTGGGCGAGGCGATCACGCACCGGTTTTCCGGCGACGGCCACGCCGTCGAGTGGGTCCGTGACGGCACGGCCGCGGAGGCCATGCTCGCCGGTGAGCGGTTCGATTTGCTTATCCTGGATCTGATGATTCCGCCACCGGACGGTTTCGAGGTTCTGCGCCGGCTGCGTGAGCGCGGCGACGCCATCCCGGTGCTGGTGCTCACGGCGCGTTCGGAGGTGGACGATCGGGTGGGCGCGCTCGACCGCGGCGCCGATGACTATCTGGTCAAGCCTTTCGACTTCCGGGAGCTGGAAGCCCGTGTGCGGGCGTTGCTACGCCGCGGTGCCGGGGAGGCAGCACCACGGCAACGGCTCGGGGGGCTTACCTTCGATCCCGCTGCCCGCCGGGTGCTGTGCGGCGATGCCCCCCTGGATCTGCCTAACCGCGAGTTCCGGCTGCTGGAGATCTTTCTCTCGCGGCCGGGACGGGTGTTCAGCAAGGATGAGATCGCCGATCGGCTCTTCGGACTCGAGGATCCGCCTGCCCCCAACGCCATCGAGGTCTACGTCGCGCGGCTGAGGCGGCGGCTCGCCGGCAGCGGGGTGGTAATCCGCACCCATCGCGGACTCGGGTACGTGGCCGAGGCCGATGACTGAGACCACTATATCTCTGCGCTGGCGGTTGCTGGCCTCGCTCACCGCGTTGAGCGTGGTGGCGACGGTCGCGCTCGTGGTGGGGGCGTGGCTATACGGGCGCAGTGCCGCGGATCGCGCCTACGACCGCATCCTGCGCGCCTCGGCGCTCGCCATCGCCGAGCAGCTCTACGTGCGCGATGGCACACTGCGAGTGGACCTGCCCTACGCATCGCTGGACATGCTCGGTTTCGCACGTGACGACCGGGTGTTCTACCGCGTGGTGGGCCCGCAGGGCGAGACGCTTACCGGCTACGGCGACCTTCCCCCCGCCCCGAGGTCCGCCGAGGATGGCGCGGTGTTCTTCGATGCCGGCTATCGTGGCGAGACCGTGCGCTTCGTGGTACTGGGCCGGCTGATCGCCGAGCCTGCGGTTGCCGGCTGGGCGCGGATCCAGGTCGGGCAGACGCGGCGCGCGCGCGAGGCGCTGGCGCAGGATATGGCGGTGAGCGCGGCGGTGCCCATCGTCGTCCTCGCCGCGGTGCTGCTGGCGCTCGCCTGGCTGGTGGTGACCCGCGGGCTGGTGCCGTTGCGGCGTATCGGCAGTGAGCTCGCCTGGCGTGACCCTGACGATCTGCAGCCGCTTGCCGTGCGCGTGCCCGCGGAGATGGCCCCCATGGTCGATGCCCTCAACGGCTTCATGGCGCGCCTGGCACGAAACCTGGAGCAGACCCGCCGGTTCATCGCCGACGCCGCCCACCAGATCCGCACGCCACTCGCGGGGCTTCAGGCTCAGGCGGAGCTTGCCCGGGACGAGGTGGATCCCGAACGCCTTGCCGAGGCCCTCGACGGCATCGCGGTTCGCGCCCGCGAGACCACGCGGCTGACCAACCAGCTGCTAAGCAACGCACTGGTTTCCCACCGCGGCAATCTGCGCGCCCTCGATCGCGTGGACCTCGGCGATATCGTGCGCCAGGCGGTCCAGGAGGCCACGCCGCTGTCCGGGGGGCGCCGGGGCGATGTGCGTGTGAATCTGCCGAACGGCGAGCTCGCCATCCACGGGGACGCGGTGGTGCTGCGCGAGGCGGTCCGCAATCTGGTGGAGAACGCCTTGCACCACGGCCCGCCCCAGGGCGTGGTGACGGTGGACGCCCGCGCGGACGACGGCGGCTGGTCCTGTGGAGTGAGCGACGCCGGTAGCGGTATTCCGAGTGACGATCGGGCGCGCGTGCTGGAGCGCTTCGAGCGCGGCAGCGCTGTTACCGCGGCGGGCTCCGGGCTGGGGCTCGCCATTGCCCGCGAGGCAGCGGAGCTTCATGGCGCTGAGTTGGTCATGACTCATCCCCCGCAAGGCGGGTTTCGGGTGGCCCTGGTCGTTGGAGGTGAGCGATGAGATGGCTGCTCGCGGTGGCGCTGGTGGCTGTCACGACTGTTGCGGCGGCGCGCACCACGACCTTCCCGTCGCCACAGCCGGATGCTCAGACGGTCACCATATACGGCAGCACCGACACCTGGGCGATGCGTCCGGTCATCGCCGACTTTCAGCAGGCGCACCCTGGCGTGGCAGTGCGTTACGTGGAGTTGGTGGCCAACGTCCTCGACCGCCGTTTTCGCGACGAGGTGGCGCGGGGCACGGAGACCGCCGACCTTCTCGTCAGCTCGGCGATGGATCTACAGACGAAGCTTGTCAACGACGGCTATGCCCGCCCCTACCGCTCCGGTCAGACCGAATGGCTGCCGCAGTGGGCACGCTGGCGTGATCGCGCATTCGGCTTCACCTTCGAGCCGGCAGTGATCGTCTATGATCCGGACCGCCTGAGTCCCGAGGAGGTGCCGCACAATCGCTTCGACCTTATCCGGGTGTTGCGCGAGTCTCCGGAACGTTTCCGCGGGCGAGTGGGCACCTACGACATCGTCGACAGCGGGGTGGGCTACCTCTTTGCCAGCCAGGACAGTCTCCAGGCGAGCACCTACGGGCGCCTCATCGAGAGCTTTGGCCGCACCCGCGTGCAGCTCGCCTGTTGCACCCTGGATCTCTTTCAGGCCATCGAGCGCGGCGAGCTGCTCATCGGCTACAACCTCCTCGGCTCCTATGCCCGCGCGCGTATCGAGGCTGGCTCCTCCCTGCGCATGATCCTGCCGGAGGACTACACGCTGGTGCTCGCGCGTGTTGCCGTGGTGCCCAAGGCGGCCGCACGGCCCGGGCTTGCCGAACGCTTTCTCGACTACCTGTTGAGCGTGCGCGGTCAGAGCGTCCTCGCCCAGCAGTCCTCGCTCTACGCCATCCACCCGGCGGTCACCGGGGAGGGCAGCGCCGATGCTCTGCGCCGCCGCGCCCGCGGGCCGCTGCGGCCCATCGGCCTCGGTCCCGGCCTGATGGTCTATCTCGATGAGATGAAGCGCGAGCGCTTCATCGACGAATGGCGCGCGTCGGTGATCGTCCCCGAGTGACTCGCCGTTGACGCGCGCGCGGAGACGACCGCGACGCCCCATACAGCCTAATTCTCCCGCCGCCCGAGCTGGCGGGACGGTCCACGCCAGCAGTGCCTGCGCAGGCTCAACCCGCCGGCGGCACGCTATCTCCGCGCCGACCGCCACACCCGCTTTTTCATCGCCGACGGTGACCGCTGGCAGGAAAGCGAGCGCTTCCCGCCGCTGGTCGTGGGCCGGAACGTCTACGCCCTGCGCCGCTATCGCAACCCGGATCCGGCACCCGCCGGGCGCGACACCGCATTACTAATCTTCTCAGCGGTATTGTCATGTGTCAGAGCGCCACGACGGTTCGGGGGCAAGGCGCGCGGTGTAGCCGGGCTACATAAGCGGCGAGCAACGCAGACCCATCGGCGCACGGACCGGCTGACGCATGACAATACCTCTGAGAAGATTAGTACACCCTGGCATCCCGAATGGTGACGGTGCGTATCGGAAAGCGATACTTTGCGTCCGACATCGACGCCGCGCAGACCGCGGCAATCGACACGGGAGGCGGATGTGTCACAGAGCCAGCGGATCATCGACGCGACCAAGCAGGCGCTGCGCGAACAGGGGATTACCTACGCCGATGTGGCGAGGCACCTCGGCCTGAGCGAAGCCAGCGTCAAGCGCCTGTTCGCACGCGGTCGGTTCTCGCTCGACAGGCTGGAGGCCATCGCCCGGTTCCTGCAGCTGGACCTGGGCGAGCTTGTTCGCCGCGCCGAGTGCATGGACTCCCTGCCGCAACAGCTATCCGCCGAGCAGGAGCAGTATCTGGTCGCCCGACCCAAGCTGTTCCTGCTGTTCTATCTGCTTCTCAACGATTATGACCTCGACCGTGTGGTCGCCGATTTCCGCATCGATAGGCCCGAGGGCATAAGACTGCTATGCGAACTCGAGGAACTGGGGCTGATCGAGCGCCACCCGGGCGACCGCGTGCGACTGCGGGTGTCGCGAGCGCTGACCTGGCGCCGGGGCGGGCCGATCCGGCGCTTCATCGACGAGCGTGTGCTGCGGGAATTTCTCGGCGGAGCGTTCGACGGCGAGGGGGAGGTATTCCACTTTGTCTCGGGCATCGTCTCACAAGCGAGCATGGCGCAACTGCTGCGCGAGATCGAGCGTGTCGTCCGGCACTTCAACGACCAGTTGCGCGCGGCGAGCGAGGAGAGCCTGGAGCGGCGCCAGGGCTGCAGCCTGCTGGTGGCGATGCGTCCCTGGCGGTTTTCCCTGTTCACCGAGTACGAACGTGCCTCTGAGCCGGGCGCGGCATCACACGAGTGATCGATACGTAGCAAAAAACGATACTTTATTGTCCGGTTATTGGAGTCAGGTTGCGTTTTTTATATCGTCGCAACCACTGACGCGCAACGGCGCCCGACAACCGCTTGCCAGGGAGAACGCCCATGCCACGGATGACCGCCCGCACCGGTTTTCTACCGTTCATCACGGTGGTGTTTCTCAACGCCTTCGTTGATCTCGGACACAAGATCATCATCCAGAACACCCTGTTCAAGACCTTCGACGGCTCACTGCAGATTGCGCTCACCGCGGTGGTCAATGCGCTCATCCTGTTGCCGTTCGTGCTGGTTTTCACGCCGGCGGGCTTTCTCTCCGACCGCTTCGCCAAGCCGCGCGTCATGCGCGCGAGTGCCTTTGTCGCCGTTGCAATCACGCTCGGCATTACCGCTTGCTACTACCTTGGCTGGTTCTGGCCGGCGTTCGCGCTGACCTTCGCACTGGCGCTGCAGAGCGCGATCTACTCGCCGGCGAAATTCGGCTATATCCGCGAACTGGTCGGCGAGGCACAGCTGGCGCCCGCCAATGGCGCGGTGCAGGCGGTGACCACGGTGGCGATTCTCGGTGGCACCTTTGCGTTCTCGGTGGTGTTCGAGGGCCTGTTCGCCGGATCGGGCGCGACCGATCCGCAAGCGACGGTGGCGGCCATTGCACCGGTGGGCTGGTTGCTCGTGACCGCCTCGGGCGCGGAGTTCCTGCTGACGCTGCGCCTGCCGCACCGCGAACCCGCCCGCCCCGGTATGCGCTTCGACTGGAGCCGCTACGCCCGCGCCGACTACCTGTGCGTGAACCTGCGCGCCGCCTGGTCGCGGCCCGCGGTACGCCTGCCGATCATCGGCCTGTCCGTGTTCTGGGCGATTTCGCAGGTGATGGTCGCCGTCTTCCCCGCCTACGCGAAGGCGCGGCTCGGCATCGACAACACAATTGTGCTGCAGGGGACGGTGGCCTGTTCGGGTATCGGCATCATCGTCGGCGCACTGCTAGCCGGTCGCTGGTCGCGCGGCTACATCGAGACCGGCCTGATTCCGGTGGGCACGCTCGGCATCGCCACTGCGTTGTTCCTGCTGCCCGGTCTGCCTACGATCGCCGCGCACGCGGCCAACTTCCTTGCGCTGGGCATGCTTGGCGGTTTCGTGCTGGTGCCGCTCAACTCGCTGGTGCAGTTCAATGCCGGCCGTGAAGGCCTGGGCCGCGTGCTCGCGGCGAGCAACTTCATCCAGAACATCGTCATGCTCGCGTTCCTGGGCCTGACGTTGCTGGCGACGACCGCGGCATTCGGCACCATCGCGCTGTTCGTATTCCTGGGGATAACGGCGCTGGTCGCGGCGCTCTACACCATCGTCAAGCTACCGCAATCGCTGTCGCGTTTCGTCGTAGCGCGTCTGCTGTCGCCGCGGTATCGGTTGCAGGTGCAGGGCCTGGACCACTTGCCCTCCGAGGGTGGTGTCCTGTTGCTCGGCAACCACGTGAGCTGGCTCGATTGGGCCATGGTCCAGATCGCCTGCCCGCGCCCGATCCGTTTCGTCATGGAACGAAGCATCTACGAGCGCTGGTACCTGCGCTGGCTGCTGGACGCCTTCGGCGCGATCCCCATCGCCCGTGGCCGTAGCGCCGACGCCCTGAGGAGCGTCACCGAGTGCCTGAACAACGGCGAGGTGGTCTGCCTGTTCCCCGAGGGCCAGATCAGCCGCAACGGTCACCTGGGCGAGTTCAAGCGCGGCTTCGAGCGCGCCGCTGCCGAGGCGGACGGCGTCATCGTGCCGTTCTACATCCTCGGGCTGTGGGGCAGCCGCTTCTCGCGCGCCGGTAGCGGCATGCGTGAGCGACGGCGAGCCTGGCGCGCCCGCGATGTCGTCTTCGGTTTCGGCAAGGCGCTGCCGATGGTGACCGGTGCCGCCGGCGTGAAGCAGGCGGTGATGGAGCTCTCCGTGGAGTGCTGGCAGGCGCGTGCGCGCACGCTGCCGTCGCTTCCGGCCGCCTGGTTGCGTACAGCCAAGCGCTGTGGCAATGCCCCGGCGGTCGCCGATTCAACCGACGCGTGGATCGGCAGCCGGCGCCTGCTGGCGGGCGTGCTGGCCTTCGCCCGTTATCTGCAGCAGGGCACGCACGGGCGCCGCCTCGGGATACTGCTGCCGCCCAGCAGCGCCGGGATGATCGCCAATCTGGCGGCACTGCTGACCGGGCGCGCGGTGGTCAATCTCAACTACAGTGCCCCTTCGGCGGCGATACGGGCGGCGATCGCGCGTGCGGGAATCACCGAGGTCGTCACCGACGCTCGCTTCGTCGCGCGTCTCGAGAGCCGTGGGCTGAATGTGGATAGCGTGCTGGCGGGCGTTCGCCGTCATGATATCGAGGACTTCCGCAACGCCATGACGCGCGGCGCTCGGATGCTCGCGCTGCTGGCGACCTGGTTGCCGTGCGCACTGCTCGAGCGCGCTTTCGGCCACCGGCCGGACCCGGACGCCACCGCCGCCATCGTGTTCTCCGGCGAGAGCGGGAGTACGCTCGAGGGCGTGGAGCTCAGCCACCGTAATATCCTCGCGAACGCACACCAGGTGGCCGACGTGTTCGACACGGAGACCGATGACGTCATGCTCGGCAATCTGCCGCTATTCCACGCTTTCGGCCTGACCGTGACGACGCTGCTGCCAGCGGTCGAGGGCGTGCCGGTGGTCTGCCACCCGGACCCGAGCGATACGATCGGCAGCGCCAAGGCGATCGCGCGCCACCGGGTCACGGTGATGTGCTCGACCTCGAGCTTGCTGCGGTTATTCGCGCGCAAGCGCCGTATCCACCCGCTGATGCTCGAGTCGCTGCGCCTGGTCGTCGCCGACGCCGAGCAGCTCGAGGCGAAGGCGCGGGAGGCATTCGAGCAGCGCTTCACGAAGCGGATTCACGTAGGCTTCGGCGCCACGGAAGTCACGCCGGTCGCCACCTGCAACGTGCCGGACCGTCTTGATACCCGGAGCTGGCAGGTTCAGATCGGCCAACGGCCCGGCACGGTGGGTATGCCGCTGCCGGGTACTGTCGTGCGCGTGGTCGATCCCGAGACCAACGAGACGCTGCCCGCCGGCGAGGATGGCCTGATCCTCGTCGGTGGCGTGCAGGTGATGAAGGGCTACCTTGACGATCCCGCGCGCACGGCCGAGGCGGTGGTCGAGATCGACGGCATGCGCTGGTATCGCACCGGCAACCGCGGCCACGTGGACGCCGACGGTTTTCTCACCATCGTCGATCACAACCCGCGGTTCGCCGAGATCGACCGCGGGACGGCCAAAGCGCTCGCGAGGGACGCCGTGAGCGCCTGAATGGCCGCAGCTGGCAGGCGGCGGAGAACCCACGAATGCAAACGAGTTAAAAGCATCCGAGGTACGCCCGCAGGCGAGTCGTTTGCGGGCCGTCAGCCGACATACGCGGTCGACGAACGATACCTCCGTTGGCGGCGTGATTGTGCTGACGCTGGTGCGGTGGGTTCTGCTGGCTGTTTGCGCAGCCGATGTCCGACGCCGGGGCGGTGGCAATGCCAGCGCCACGCCCATGGTCGGAACTCCCTCTTGCGTTGCCGGGGCAAAACCGGCTACAAATACGCGGTGACTTAGGTCACCGCCTCCACAAGCGGCCGTAGTTCAACGGTAGAACCCGACCCTCCCAAGGTCGTGATGCCGGTTCGATTCCGGTCGGCCGCTCCAGTCTTTTCCTTTTGCCGTCATCGGTGGCGCGTTATCTTGCTTCGGCCACCCGATCTCGATGCCTTGCCGCGCCCGACCCATTCATGCACAGCCAGGGCGCGACGAACGCTAGCGGCTTCCGACTGCGGTGGCACTGGCGTCATCGGCGTTGGCCGCGGCGGCGTCGCAGATACCGCTGGGGTCCACGTTGGCGCCTGAGCGGGGCTCGAACGCTGGTTCCGGCATGGCGGAAGCCTCCGTGATCGAGAGGTGTTCGATCCAGTCGATCTGGCTGTCGTCGCTGCCGGCGCGGGGATCCATCTCGGTGATCATCGTGGTCGTACGGGCCATGCTGACGAACGGTGTCTGCTCGGCCTGAGGTACGCTTTCCCGGCGCGCGCTCAAGGTTGCTACGGCCATGATCGCGGCGGTGACGGCGACGGCGTCGAACAGGCCGCTGACGCCCACCCAGGCCATGACCTGTCCGAAGACGACGGGGCCGATAACCGCGCCGAGCCCCCAGAGAAAGAGCAACGCACCGGCCACGCCAAGAAAGTTGTCCGATTGAATGCGGTCGTTGATGTGGGCGACTGCGAGCGGGTATAGCGTGAACGTCAGGCCGCCGAAGCCGAGGCCGACACCGGCAAGAATCCACAGGCCCGCATCGGCGACGTAGAGCATGCCGCCGGCCACCGCCACCAGTGCCAGATTGATGGCAGCAATGAGCAGGCGGCGATCGAAGACGTCGGATAAGTGGCCGATGGGGTATTGCAGCAGCATGCCGCCGAGCACCATCGCGCCCATGAACGTCGCCACGCTGCTGACGCCCTGTTGTTCGACAATGAATACCGGGGCGAGTGCGAATGCGGCACCGTTGACGATGCCGGCCCCCAGGCAGACGAGCACGCCCAATGGTGATCCGCGAAATACCAGCGCGAGCGCCATGGGGGTGCGCGCCGGCGGTGTGGGATGAATGCTGCGGGTCAGCGTCACCGGTACTAGACACAGCGCCAGGAGAATGGCATTGATGGTGAAAAGCTCCGGTCCTTCCACCGGCCGCAGAGGCAGCATCAGTTGACCGAGCCCCAGGCCGAGGTAACTCATGGTCTGATACAGGGAGAATATTCGTCCCCGGGCGTGGCCGGCGCCGCGTTCGTTGAGCCAGCTTTCGATGACCATGTAGAGGCCGGCCAGGCAAAAGCCACTTACCACCCGCAGAGCGCCCCATACCCAGGGGTTGACCCACAACGAATGGATCAATGTGGCGGCGGTGACCACGGCGGCGAAGGCGGCGAATGCCCGCACATGGCCCGCGCGGCGAACCACGGTGCCCGCGCCGAACGCCCCGAGCACGAGTCCGGCGAAATAGGCGGAGAGCACCAGGCCGGTGACCCCCGGGTCGAATGCCTCGGCGCTCATGCGCACCGACAGCAAGGTGCCCAGCAGCCCGCTACCCGTCATGAGAATGGCAGTGGAGGCGAGCAGCGCGGAAATCGAGACGATCAGGGCAAGCATGGGGGTTGGTCAAGGGCCCGGCGTGGGCGCATCCGGCGCCCGCGGTGGAGGCAAATTACGCTTTTGTCGCCGGTGTGTGAAGCCGTCTCCGTCACCGAATATCGGGCCGACTCATGGTCCGGCAGTGTGCTACAAGTTCAAGTAGGAGTGGGGAAACGAAGAACAGAGCGGAAACCCACGCGCCGGTACGCGATCTAAGGGTGTGATGGCCCCCTCCTTGGGGCTCCCCGGGGGACCCTGTGGTCATGGGGGCTGACCGATTCCTGCACGGAGGTGATGGTATGGCGACCACCAATGGCGGCCAGCACGATCGGCACGAAAAGTTCCTGGATTCGCTCAATTCCTTCACACGCGAGCATCGGGCGAAACAGTGGGAGGGAACGTTCGGTGATTTCCTCCAGCAGGTCGTCGTGCAGCAGCCACAGCTGGTGACTCGCAGCAGCCACGAGTATATCTGGGACATGCTGCGCTGGATGCAGCGCAAAGAGGCCGAGGAGGCCGAGGACGAAGAATTCCGCCTCTTCTCTCATGAGCTCTTCGGCATGGACCAGCCGCTGCGCCGGATCATGGACTACTTCAAGGCGGCGAGCGCCGGTTCTGAAGTGGGGCGGCGTCTGCTGCTGTTGCTGGGACCTCCGTCAGGCGGCAAGTCCAGCCTGGTGATTCTGCTCAAACGCGGTCTCGAGGAATACAGTCATACGGATGAGGGCGCGATCTATGCACTCAAGGGGTCGCCGCTGCACGAAAACCCGTTGAATCTCGTGCCGTACACACTGCGCTCGGAGTTTCGCGAGACCTACGGCGTGGATATCCGCGGCGAGCTGTCGCCCTACTGCCGGTCGGTTCTCGAGCACGAGTACGACGGCGATTTCATGCAGTATCCGGTGGAGCGGGTGTTCCTCTCCGAGGCCAATCGTGTCGGTGTGGGCACGTACGCCCCGCACGATCCGACCACGGCGGATATCGCGGACCTGATTGGCTCGGTGGATCTCGCCAAGGTCTCCGAGTACGGCGATGAGGGCGATCCCCGTGCGTGGAGCTGGTCCGGCGCGGTGTACTCGGCGAGCCGTGGCCTGCTGGAGATGATCGAGATCCTCAAGGTCAAGCGTGAGTTCCTGTATCTGTTGCTCACGCTCACCCAGGAGAAGAACGTCAAGGTCTCGCGCTTCCCGCTGATCCACGTCGACGAGACCATCGTTGCCCATACGAACCTCGCGGAGTTCCGGAAGTTCCTCCAGGAGAAGGAGAACGAGGCGCTGCTCGATCGCATGGTCATCGTGCAGGTGCCCTATACCCTGAATTATCGGGACGAGGCGCGGATCTATCGCAAGCTCATCGCGCAGGCGCCGACATTCCGGGAGGTGCATCTCGATCCGCATGCGCTGGAAGTGGCCGCGGTATTCGCGGTGCTGTCGCGGTTGAAACCCTCCGAGCGCGAGGATCTCGACCTGTCCAAGAAGTTGCGTCTGTACGCCGGCGAGGCGGTGGAGGGCTACTCCCAGAGCGAGGTGGATCGTATCCATCAGGAGTTCGAGGACGAGGGCCTCTCCGGCGTGTCGCCACGGTTCGTGGTCAATGCGCTGTCCAATGCGATCTCGCGCAGTGAGGTGAAGAGCCTCACCAGCATGGAGGTGCTGGTCACGATCAAGGATGCCATCGAGAACGATGCTCGCATCGAGGCGAAGCAGAAACGCCAGTGGGTGGATTTCCTCGTTACCGCACGCAAGGATTTCTACAATCACTGGGTCAAGGAAGACGTCCACAAGGCGCTGTTCGTCTCCTTCGAGGAGGAGAGTCAGAACCTGCTGGACAAATATCTCGACGAGGTCGAGGCGATGCTCGACAATCGAGAAGTGACCGACCCGATCACTGGCGAGAGCCGGGCGCCGGACGAGCGTTTCCTGCGCGCGGTGGAGGAGAAGATCAACATCTCCGATGCCGGGAAGACGACCTTCCGTCAGGAGGTCGTGCGCAAGGCGATGATCGCCTACAAGAAGGGGGAGTCCTTCACCCTCGACTCCCACGCGCGCCTGAAGGAGGCTATGGAGAAGTACCTCTTCGAGGAGCGGCGCGACGTGCTTCGCCTGGTCACCTCCGTGGCCCGACCGGACGAAGAGGCGCGCGAGAAGATCGCGGCGGTGGAAGAGCGGCTCATCAGCGAATACGGGTATGACCGGCACAGTGCCAGGGAGGCGCTCAACTATGTGACCACGCTCCTGTCCCAGGAATAGGGGTGCTGGCTCCCCGATGAGGAGGCCGTCATGACGCTGATCGAAGGGCATACCGGAGACGGCTCGGGCCGATGGTACGATCTGTTTTCGCGCGGTACGCGCGACTGGTTACGGCATAACCGCAAAGTGCGCGAGGCCGTGCGCGAGCAGTTGCCGGATCTGGTGGCCGGTTCCGATATTCTCTCGCGACCGGACAACCGCACGGTGCAGGTGCCCGTGCGGTTCATGGAGCACTATCGTTTCCGCCTGCGCGATCCCAGCGAACAAAAGGGCGCCGGCCAGGGTAAGGCGGAACCCGGCGACGTGCTGCGTCCCGCCCAGCCCGGGCAGCCTGGCCGCGGTCAGGAGGGCGCCGGGGAAGGCGAGGGCGGCGTGACGTTCGTGCTGGAGTTCCGCATCGATGACATCCTCGACTGGCTGTGGGAGGAACTCGAGCTACCCAACCTCCAGCCGAAACAGGGTGACAACGTCGAATCCGACGAACTCATCCGCGAAGGCTGGGACCGCCGCGGGGCGCGTTCGCGGCTCGACCGGCGGCGAACCATGCGCGAGGCGATCAAGCGTCGCAGCGCTGTGGGTGAGGATGCCGCGCCCATCAGCAATGACGACTTGCGCTTCCGCCAGCTCGCCCGCCGGCGCAAACCGACCACCAACGCTGTCGTCTTCCTGTTGCTCGATGTCTCCTCGAGCATGGACGAGCATTGCCGCAAGCTCGCGAAGACCTTCTTCTTCTGGGCCCTTGCAGGGATCAGGCGGCAGTTTTCCGCGGTGGAGACCGTGTTCGTCGCCCACACGGTGGAGGCGTGGGAGTTCGAGGAAGAGCAGTTCTTCCAGGTTCACGGTCAGGGCGGCACCCGCAGCTCGTCCGGCCTCACGAAGGTGCAGACGGTCCTCGACGAACGTTACGACCCGTCGCGGTACAACTGTTATCTCTTCTATGCCACGGACGGGCACAACTTCAGCGAGGATCGCGGCCGCGCCGCGGATGTGCTCGCCCGGCTCGCCCCGGAGATGAACTTCATGGGCTACGCCGAGGTATCACACCAGAACCATCGGCGACTCGATACCGAAGTCGCAGGTATCTGGCGTGAACTGGCATCAATCGGGATACCTTGCGGCAGTTATTCGCTGACTCAGGAAACCGATATCTGGCCGGCGATCCGGGCGTTCTTCACTGATCAGGCGGACGTGGCGGAGGAGGCGTAACATGGCGACGCTGCCGCTGGAGGAAGCCATCCCGCGCATGGAGACGCTGGCGCGCGAGCTGGGGTTGCAGCACTACCCGGTCGATTTCGAGCTCGTGCCGCCGGCGTTCATGATGGAGGTGGCCGTCTACGGTCTGCCGGTGCGCATGCCCCACTGGTCGTTCGGCGTACGCTGGATCTATCAGATGGTGCAGCATCGCATGGGGCACTCGCGGATTTTCGAGGTGGTTTTCCCCGGCAATCCCAATCGTGCCTATCTGGTGGATACCAACAGCGTGGAAGAGAACACGCTGGTGGTGGCGCACGTACTTGGGCATGCCGATTTCTCGTGCAATAACCACACATTCGTCCGCAGTCAGGAGCAGGTCGGGTATCACATCGTCGGGCAGGCTGCCGCCCACGCTCATCGGATCGAGGAGGTGATCGAGGAGGTCGGTGAGAAACGCGTCGAGGAGGTGCTCGACGTGGCCCTGGCGCTCGAACCCCATATCGACACCGATCAGCCTCTGAACCGGCCTCGTTACGGGACGTCCCCATCGGCGAAACCCGAATCCGAGGCGACGCCGTCGGACCCTGATGCGTTCGGCGGCCGGTACGCGCATCTGCCGGGCGAAACGGCGGTGGAACCCGAACACGGCCGGCGGCCGACGGCGCTGCAGATCCCGCCGCGCCCGGAGGCCGATCTGCTGTGGTTCATCGCGCAGTATGCGCCGGATATGGAGGACTGGGAGCGCGATATCTTCCTCGCCGTGCGCAAGGAGGCGTATTACTTCCAGCCGGTGTTCAACTGCCAGATCATGAACGAGGGCTGGGCGAGCTACTGGCATTCCCGATTGCTTCGAGAGGCCGATTTCCTGCCGTCCCAGGCTTATGTGGATTGCATGAAGACACATTCCGACGTGGTGCGCCCCTACGGGAGCGATCGCCAGATCGCGTTGCAGGTCAACCCCTACCACCTGGGGTACGTGCTGTGGGAGCACCTCATCGAGTCCGAGGGCATGGATGTGGCGCGGGGCATCATGCGCGAGGAAGACGACTTCGGCTTCGTCCGCAACTACCTGACTGCCGAGCGCGCGCGTGAGCTCGATCTCTTTGTCTATTCAGCACGCCAGAACGGGGAAGTCCGGGTAACCGAGTCAAACCTGCCGGAGCTGCACGAAGCGATCCTCAGCCCCAAGTACAACTTCGGAGCGCCGCGGGTCGAGGTCGAGGAGATGGGGCGGGATGGCAGCCTGGTATTACGGCACAACCATGCCGATGACGGGCGCGGTCTCGACCTTGCCCGGGCACGCCACGTGCTCGATTACGTGGACCGCGTGTGGCGTCGCCCGGTTACGCTGGTGACGGTGGACGAGCGTGGCCAGGAGGTGCGCCTGCGTCCCACGGCTATCGACGACGACTGAACGACAAGCGCCCGCCGGCGCTCGAGGGCAGGCGCCGTTGCCCGGGTTGAGGGCCGGTCAGAGCTCGGGGTCGTCCAGCGGGTTCCCGGAAGGGGGAGGGGAGGTACGGTCCTCGAGGCCGTAATCCTCGCGCATCACGTCCATCGAACCGGACCAGTCTTCCGGGGGCTCGATGGGGTCCGCGCTAACTTCCAACCATGTCTCCAGGTCGAGTTCCTCGATGGCACCGTCGAAATACTGGATCTCTACGGACTCGTCTTCCGGGTCGTAGGCGACGACCTCGAAGGTGTCCCCGGTCGGGGTCATGTACCAGTCTCCGATTTCCGGTTGGTGACCGGCAGCCATCGCTGGAACCTCCCTACGCCGCTTGCGCTTCCTGATCCGTCTGCTTCACGTATAGGTAGGTCCCGCCATGGCTGCAACGGCCGTCTGACGGGCGGCGAGGGGAAAAGAGGCGATCGGAACGAACCACCTAGAACAACGGCCCACCGACGGCTGCAAAGTCTGGGTAACGCTTTGGCGAGCATTCCGAATGCAGACTCATCGGCCTTTGCGGCCGTGTTTCCGGGGGCTTGGTGGTTACTAATCTTCTCAGAAGTATTGTCATGCGTCAGCCGGTCTGTGCGCCGATGGGGCAAGGCGCGAGGCGCGCCGTGTAGCCGGGCTACATAAGCGGTGAGCAACGCAGATCCCATCGGCGCACAGACCGGCCCAAAGGGAGCGCCACAGCGACCCGGTGGCGGCGTTGTGCTCGCTTGACGTGACCCTGCCACGCCGGCGCGAACGCGTCTTGCCCCCGGGCCGCTGTGGTGCTCTGACGTATGACAATACTTCTGAGAAGATTAGTATCTCCGAAGCATCCGGCGACTGGGGCAGTGGTCCCCTAAGGGCAGGGGTTCGGACGCTCGCGGTGAATCGCCTCGATGCCTTCGGCGACTGCCTTGGGCAGCGTTGTCTCCACGCTGTCGATGTTACTGCGGAGCTGTTCCATCGTTGTCGCGCCGATGATGTTGCTGGTGACAAACGGCCGCGAGTTCACGTAAGCAAGGGCCATTTGTGCGGGGTCGAGCCCGTGGTCTCGCGCCAGCTCCACGTAACGGGCGGTGACCGATTCCGCCGGTTCACCCACGTAACGTCCGAACTGTGGGTAGAGGGTGAGCCGCGCGCCTTCCGGGCGGGCGCCGTCCTGGTACTTGCCGGTGAGCACGCCGAAGGCAAGCGGCGAGTAGGCGAGGAGGCCTACGCGTTCGCGATGGGCGATCTCGGCGAGCCCTACCTCGAAGGTCCGGTTGAGCAGGCTATAGGGGTTCTGCACCGTGACCACGCGTGCCAGGTCATAGCGCTCGGCGAGGCGGAGGAAGGACATCACGCCCCAGGGGGTTTCGTTGGAGAGACCGATGTAGCGGATCTTGCCCTCGGCGACCAATTCGGAGAGCGCGCGCAAGGTCTCCTCGAGCCGGGGGGACGTGTCGTCCTCGGGATATTCGTAGCCCAGGCGGCCGAAGAAGTTCGCCTGCCGTTCCGGCCAGTGGAGCTGGTAGAGGTCTACGTAGTCCGTATGCAGCCGTCTCAGGCTGCCTTCCAGCGCCTCGCGCAAGCCGGTGGTATCGAAACTCGCCCGTCCACCGCGGATGTGATCGGCCCCGGGGCCGACACACTTGGTGGCGATGATGACGTCCTCCCGGCGGGCACCCGCCGCGAACCAGCTGCCGATGTGGCGTTCGGTCAGCCCCCAGGTGTCGGCGTGGCTGGGCACGGGGTACATCTCCGCGGTGTCGAAGAAGTTGATGCCGCGCTCGCGGGCATAGTCCATCTGGGCATGGGCCTCTCGTTCAGTGTTCTGGTGGCCCCAGGTCATCGTGCCCAGACACAGGACGCTCACCTCCGTGTCGGTATGACCGAGTCGACGGTATTCCATGCTCTGTTCCTTGTTCGTCGCGGGCGCCGGGACGGCGGCGCCTGGTGGGTGGTTCGCCACGATATTGGGGTGTAGCGGCGTTTGTCCAACCGCAGCCTTGTCCAACGACACATGAGCCTGAGCGGGGGGCGTGATTCCACAGTGAGATGAGCCTGAGCTGAAGGCGGTCT
>NZ_JBNAZM010000024.1:0-71253 GCF_051195215.1 Arhodomonas sp. AD133
CGGCGCGAACGCGTCTTGCCCCCGGGCCGCTGTGGTGCTCTGACGTATGACAATACTTCTGAGAAGATTAGTATCTCAGCATCGGCTCGGTCTTTCTGCCCGTCGCTCTCGCTATCTGGGGGGGCACCGCAGGCCGCATACATCGCGGGCCTGTTCGACCCGTCGGAGTTCGACTGGAGCGTGTGCCCGCGTGAGGAGGCGCCGGCGGTCGGTAGGTCAGCTGCTCTCGGCAGCTGACGTTTCGGGCTGTCGTTCTGGTGGCAATCGCCAGCGACCGTCGTCGGTGGCGGACTGTGTTGCCGAATGGATCTTCTCTCCCTTGGTGTGCCATCGCCCCTTTCCGTCTTTGTGTTTACTCTCCCCCTGGTTCTTCGCTCAAGCTGCGATAGTACCGATTCACTGCCGCCTGGTAGCGCGGGGGCACGTCAGTGGACTCCCGCACCGCCACGGCCCGGGCGTGCCCACCGGCGTTCTCGCGCAGGCGGTACTCGATGTCCTGGAGCCGGGCGAGGAGGGCGGTATGCTGGCGCTGCAGGGCTTGCAGGTCTGCCGGAACCGTTTCGCCTTGCAGTGCCTCCACAAGGGCGCTGATGTCGCGGGCGACATCGCCGGCGCCTTGGAATGAATCCGCCAACTCGCCGAGCTCGCCCAGGCGTTGCCTCATCCGGGCCGTGAATTCGCCGAGGCGATAGCTACTATCGTAACCGCCCGCAGACCCGACAGGCCCCGTGCCCGTGCTGCTGGAAGTGGTCCCGGTTCCGGTACCGGCCGTCGCCGCCCCCTCCGCCCCCGACGCCGGCGGGGTGCCGGTGGATTGCTCGCCGCTGGATGACGCCGCGCCTTGTCGCTCGGCATCGGCAAGGCGCTGTTCGTCCGCCTTGAGACCGCGCACCAGCGCCCGCAACCGTTCCAGCCGCTCCGCCTCGCTGAGACCCGCCTGCCCGTCACCACGTGCCGTGGTGTCGGCCCGGACGAGGCGTTGCCGGACGAACTCGATATCGTCCTCTAGCTGGGCTTCGCGTGCCGCCTGTGTGCGCTCCGGATCGCGGTCCAGGGCTTCGGCCGATACGCGCATGCGTGCTTCCAGGCCCCGGTCGCGCAGCATGCGCTCGGCGGCTTCCAGGTCGCCGGCCAGTTCGGGCTGCGCCTGCCGTGCCTGTCGCAGCAGGCGGCCAACCTGGTTGGTGAGCTCTCCGAGCTCTCCGGCCAGGGTGTGTTTGCGCCGGGCGAGCTCCCGCGGGGACGCGGAACGCTGGTCGCCGTCACTGCGTTGCCGGTCCAGAGCCTGGCGGATGTCCCGCTGTTCCGCCGCCGCTACCTCGGCACGCTCCCGGGCGCGCGTCACCCCCTCCACGAGCCCCTGACGGCCGGCTCGCTCCAGAGTGCGCTGAACCGATCGCAGGCGTTCCAGCGCTTCCTCGCCGGCCTCGGCATCGCCGCGCCGTGCCGAGCGTTCCATGGCGGCTCTGGCGGCACGGAGCTGATCCCGGGCGTTCTCGGCCTGGCGGGTGACCGCGGGGTCTCGGTGTCGGGTCAGGCGTGCCAGCTCGCGCTCGAGTTTCTCCAGCTCTGCGGCGAGCGCTTGCTGCGTGGTGGTCCCGCCGCTGCCCTGCTGGCCGCGCAGCCGGGTGCGCTCGATTTCGCGCTGCTGCCGGCGTGCGAGCTCACGCAGTTTGTCCAGGGCATCCTCGATGGCCTGCTCGGGGCGGTTCCACTGGCCGCGTTGCAGGGACTCGTACTGGTTGCGGAACTTGTCCATTTCCAGCCGGAAGAGCTCGGTGAGCTCACGTCGGGCGCCATCATTCTGTCCGCCGGTGCCACGGGACTGCGAAATCATGACATCGCGGAAAGCGGCGTCGGCTCGCTGAAGGTGGCGCAGCGCCTCGCGTGCCCTGGGCAGGGCAATGGCCACGTCGCCGCCGGCGAGCTTCGCCTCGACGTCGACCATCGCCCGGGCGGCGCGTGGCATTTCCTCGGCCATGCGTCGATAGCCTTCGTTGTCGCGGACGAAACGGCGTGGCCCGAAACGTCGGACGATGGCGTCGACGCGCTCGCGAATCCGGGCCTGGGCCACCGCCAGGGTATCGATGCGATCGGTGACGACAAGCGGGTCGAGGCGATCCCGCTCGCGTTTGAGCTTGAATAGCGCCACGACGAGCGAGCGTTGCTGCGCGCTGAGCTCGGCGCCGCGAGGGCCCTGGCCACCCCCGGCGCCACCACCGCCACCGCCCGAAGCGCGATGGTAGCGACGCTCGAAGGGACGGACTTCCATGAAGAAGAGGTCGGTGACGGCCACACGGTCCGGATCGCCTGGCGCATCCCGCGCGCGGGCGTAGTAGGCAATGAGGTCCCCGGGCTCGAGGGGAAGCGTCTCCAGCGCCAGGACGTGGGTGGCTTCGATCGCCGTGGGGGTGTCGGGGGCAGGCTCGAAGGTGATGACACGATCGTCGCTGCCGTTGATGTTGAGTACCAGCTCCAGCGCGCGCACGGCGACATCGTCCCGCGCGCTGGCGCTGATGCCGATCTCCTCGATGGACGTGACCCGTGTGTCACGCCCCGGCCATTCGAGGGCCACCGCCGGCAGGGCGTCCGCGTGCACGCGGATTGGGTATTCGGCGCTCGCGGCGACCGGGCCGGCTTGTCCCGCCGGCAGCTCGATGCGGTAGCGCCCATCCGCCTCCAGTGCGAGTGTCGCCCGCAGGCTATCGCCGCTTCGCTTCAGGGGGATGCGGCGCTCCCCGTCGAGCACCAGCGCGCCGGTTTCCGCCGTCGTGTCGGGGACGACGCGTACTTCCACCCGGCTGCCGCGCACACTCGAGATGGGCCCACCGTCACGAACCCGTTTCGGCGGTCGACCGGTGTGTTCGGGATATTCGTAGCGCAGATCGATGCGCTCGACGCCCGGGCGTGGCACCACCGCCAGCCGGTGCCGACTGGATTCGATCGGGCCGCTGCGGACGTAGTAATCCACCGGCGCGTCGATATCGATCAGCAGGGCTTCATGGCCGGCCGTGGTTTCACTCGGGGTCATCGCCGTCGGCGTCCAGCGGTCTTTTCCAGCCGTGCGGGTCATGAGCTCGACGCGTTCCGGGCGGAAACCATCGGCCTGTGCGGCAATCGCCTGATCCGCGCCGGCGGCCACGACCACGTCCCCGGGCCGGACCGTCAGGCGGTAGGGGTTGCCGGGCGCTGCGTCGGCGGAGGGGCTTGCGAGCAGTACGAGACCGTGCCGGATGGGCGCCGGGCCCCACAGGGAACCGACAATGGCGACGAACGCGATGGCCGTGAACGCCGTGGCGGCTACGCGCAGGCGTGCCAGCTCCAGTGCGCGCACGTTCCCGGTACCGGCACAGGCCGCCGCGGCCCGCTCCAGGAGCGTGCGCTCCAGTGAGCCGGAGCCGGTTCGGCCGCCGGATGCCCGCATCTGCTCGTTGACCTCGGCGGCACTCACCACGAGTGCATCGAGCCCGGCCGAGCGGGCTTCGATGTAATGCGCCGCCTGCAGCCGGGAGAGGCGCCGTAGCAGCAGCGCCAGCGCGGTGGCGAGCAGGATGAGCGGCAGGAGCACATAGATGGCGATGCGTGCGGCGTCGACCGCCGCCTCGTCGAAACGCTCCGTCGCCATATAAGCGACGGCCACGCCGATCGCGAACACGGCCAGGCCGGTGGCGACCGTGGCGGCCTCGAGCGTACGTCGGGCCCACCAGCGCCGCCGGACCAGGGTGAGCCAGGCGTCGAACGTCGGCTCGGCGTCGGCGGGTGCCGGATGCCGGGTCGAGGTGGAGCGGCTCATGGCGTCGTCGTCCTCCGGCCGAGTGGCCGGGCTTCCATTGGGCTGCGCCGGGTGAGGCGGTTCGCCGCCAGGCTTTCCAACAATAGCAGGGCCGCAGCGGCGCCGAGCAGATACCAGCCGAGCGGCGTTGCGGCCCCGGCGGTGGCGACCGCCACCCCGGTGGGTGTGCCCCCCGGCAGCGGGCGCCGTGTGATGCGCTCCCTGAGCTCGTCGGGGCGCGCGGCGGTCAGCAGGGATTCGCGGCGGTCGGTATTCACCGCCAGCATCAGTGACGGTGCGCCACCATCGCGGCGGTGTACCTCGTGAATGCCACGCTCGCCGACGCGCAGCAGGTGTTCCCCAGGCGGTAACCCGGTCCGCCCGCCGCCGGGTAGCTCTACCACGGCGGCGCCGCCGCCTGCGAGGAAGGGCGCCCAGTCCGCACCATTCGGTAGCCTTGTCGCCAGGCGCCGCAGATTCGCGACATCGCCGGGCGTGTGGGCGAGGGCGACGTCGGCCCGGCGGGCGAGGTGGCGTAGCAGTTCATGGAGCAGCGGCACGAAGCCCGGCTCCAGCGCGAGATCGCTCCATGGGGCGGTGTGGCCGGCGGTCATGACCACGCTCCGTCCCCGCCCGTGGGCGTGCTCGACCAGCCATGGCTCGCCGGTTTCGAAGCGTGCCAGCACGGGGCCGTCAATGTCGTCGTGATTGACATCCAGCGTGCGCGAGAGGCGGAACCGCACGCCAGTCAATGCCCCGGCGAGGTTTACTTCGGCCTGGGGGGGTGATGCCGGCGGAAACCCCGGGGCCAGCACGACGCCGATACCCGGCGCCGGGTGGCGACGTACCGGTCCCGGGCGCCCGGGCACCAGCGGCGAGTCGCTGGCAGGGTGTCGTGCCGCGGAATCGGTATCGGTCATGATCATCAGCACGGCGCCGCCGCGTTCGACGAATCGCGCCACGCGTTGACGAGTGCCGGTATTGCGCAGGGCGAGATCGTCGGCGATCAGCACATCGATGTCCGCCGTGGTGTCGCCCGTGGCATCCCGCGCCCAGCCGGTGACCGTCATCGGCGGATGCGTCGCTGCCGCGAGGGCGCGTTCGAGATAGACCGGCGGCTCCCCGCTGCCGGGGGCGGTGGCGGAGTCCCGGAGCAGCCCGACGCGAAGGGGCGGCGCAGGGGTTATCACCAGGTCGTAGACGTCATCCGCCGGCAGATCGTCGGCGTCGAGTACGATCCGCGCGGCGATCTGGCGGTCCGCGGCGGCTATCACCGGCATGGATATCGTGCGTTCCTCGCCGGGCGCGAGGTCGACCGTGCGCCGGGTGCGGGGGCGTCCATCGGTTTCCAGTGCCACATTGACGCTGGCGAGGTCGGTGGTGCCGGTATTGCGTATCCGCACGGCGAGGGTCTCCGCGCCGTCGCCGGCGTGACCCGCCGGAACGAGCGTGGCGCCGAGAATGGCGGCGTTGGCCGTCACCGCCGCGGTGACGGGCCGGAGCTCGATGTCGATGGGGGTATCCAGGTAAAGGCGGTCGAGCCGCGTCAGCACGGAGCGCTGAAAATCGGAGACCACGACGATGGCCGGCTGTGTCGCGCCCGACTCGTGCAACAGGCGTTCGGCGAGGCCCAGCGCGGCCGCCGGCCGGGTGCCCCCATGCGACGGCCTCAGCTGCGATAACACGGCACGCAGGGTGGCCCGGTCACTGCTGAAGGGTGATGCCAGTGTGGCCGTTTCGTCGAAGGTGACGATGGCCAGGCGCTCGTCGCCGGTCAGTGCGTCGATCTCGGTCTCGGCGGCAGCGACGGCCTCCCGCCAGCGCGCGGTCGGGCTCATGCTGTAGGAACGGTCGAGCAGCAACACCGTGTCGCGCACGGGTGCGGTTGCTGCACCGTCGCCGGTTTCTTCGGCGAGCTCGGGGCCGGTGAAGGCGACCACCAGCAGTGTCAGCGCCAGGCACCGCAACGCGAGTAGCAGGGGGTTGCGCAGGGTCTTGCGCCGGCGGGCCCGAAAGGGCATGCGCTTGATGAACATCAGCGACGGGAACGCGAGGCCACCACGCTCGCGGCGGTGCACCAGGTGCACGATCACGGGGACGGCGAGCGCCGTCAGGGTGAACAGAATCCAGGGGCTGGTGAGCGCCAGTGCCATGATCAGCGCCTGAACCGGCCCCGGAAGGCACGGGTGGAGAGGTAGTGGTGGAGCATGTGATCGAGGGGCTGGTCGGTGGCGAAACAGGCGTAGTCCATGCGGCGTGCCCCCAGCGTGCGCGCCAGTGCACGCCGGTGCGCGGTGAGCTCGCGGCGGTAGTCGTCGCGGATCGACTCCGGCACCACCGGTGAGCGGGCGCCACTTTCCATGTCCTCGAGTACGGTGGGTTCGGTGAACGGCAGGTCGCGCTCGGCGGGGTCGAGCACGTGCACCGCGATGACCTCCTGACCGCGCAGCCGCAGCTGATCCAGCGCCGCGGCCGCTTCGTCGGGCTCGGCGTAGAAATCGGAGACCACCACCACGATGCCCCGCCGGGTCAGCCGCCGGGCGAGGCGCTCGATGGCGCCGGTGAAACCGCCCGGGCGGTCGGCGGTGAGACGGGAGAGCGTGTGCATAACCGCCTCACGGCGCCGGGCCGAGGGCATGATCATGGCGACGAGGTCGTCATCGAATCCGGCGAGCCCGACCCGGTCGCGTTGGCGTGCGGCAAGATGGGTCAGGCAGCCGACGACGAAGCGGCCGTAATCGAGCTTGCTCACCCCGTGGCTGTCGAAGCCCATGGAGCGTGATATGTCGAGGGCGAACATGACATCCGCGTTGGTCTCCGCCTCGAAGGTCTTCATGTACAGGCGGTCGGTGCGGGCATACAGGCGCCAGTCGATGCGTCGCACGTCGTCGCCGGGCACATAGGGGCGGTGTTCGGCGAAGTCCACCGACACGCCGCGGAAGACAGCCTGGTGCAGGCCGCTGATGAAGCCGTCCACCACCTGCCGCGAGATGAGGTCGAGGTTGCGAATGCGTGCGAGCACGTGGGGGTCGACGAAGCGCGTTTCGGCCACGCGGCCGCCTCCCATGGATCGCCCGCCGCCCGTGGCGCCGCCGGGGGCCGGCATCACGCAGACCCCACGTTCGCCGTGGGTGTGATACTGCCCAGAAACTCGGCGATGAGGCTGTCCACGGTGACCTGTTCCGACTCGGCCTGGAAGTTGCGGAGCAGACGGTGGCGTAATACCGGTGCGGCGAGGGCGCGCACGTCCTCGTAACCCACGTGCACCCGCCCGCGCGTGAGCGCCCGCGCTTTGCCCGCGAGCACCAGGAACTGCGCCGCGCGCACGCTGGCGCCGTAGGTGAGCCAGCGTTCAGCGGCCGGGGCGGCGGCGGGCGTGCCCGGACGGGTCGCGCGGGTGAGCTGCACCGCGTAGCGGGCCACCGGCTCGGCGACGGTGACGCGGCGGGTCAGGCACTGGTAGGCGAGCAGTCGTTCGCGGGAGATCACCGGGTGCAGCTGTGCGGCCGCCGGTCCGGTGGTGGCCTGGACCACGGCGAGCTCATCGTCCTCGCGCAGATAGTCGAGCACGATTTCGAACATGAACCGGTCGAGCTGTGCCTCCGGCAGGGGGTAGGTGCCCTCGAGCTCGATGGGGTTCTGGGTGGCGAATACGAAGAACGGGTCGGGCAGGGGGTAGGTCTTGCCCTGAATCGTGACGTGGCGCTCCTGCATGGCCTCCAGCAGGGCGGACTGGGTCTTGGGCGGGGTCCGGTTGATCTCGTCGGCGAGCACCATGTTGGCGAATATGGGGCCCGCCATGAATGCCAGCTCGCGCCGCCCGGTGGCCGGGTCCTCCTGCACCAGGTCCGTGCCGGTGATGTCCGAGGGCATCAGGTCGGGGGTGAACTGCACGCGGGAGAAGCTGAGATCAAGCGTCTCCGCCATGGTCTGCACCAGCAACGTCTTCGCGAGCCCGGGCACGCCCATCAGCAGGGCGTTGCCGCCGGCGAGCAGGGTGACCAGCATCTGCTCGACCACCGCGGTCTGGCCGACGATGCGCCGGCCGATTTCCGTGGTCACGGCGTGATAGTCCTGCTCGAGGGCCCGGGCGAGCTCGGCGTCAGAGGTCGGGGCAGCGGTGTTCAAGACGGTATCCTCCCGGAGTCATAAACCCCGGCGTTCAGGGGCATCCCGTGCCGGGCCGTTGCGTTCCGGCCGGCGTGGTTCGGCGCCTGGTGCGGCGTCTGGGCGTTCTGCCGTCAGGCGTCGATCGCGCACCGTCAGCAGCAGTTCCAGGGCATCGTCGTACAGCGGCGCGATCTCCAGCGCGCGGAGCACCTCGGTACGTGCCGCCTCGGTCCGGTCCGCGTGGCTCAACGCGCGGGCGAGTCGATAGCGCGCGCCCGCTTCGTCCACCGGTCCGAGCGCGACCACCGCCTGGCGGGCGGGGATGGCGGCTTGCCAGGCGCCGCGCCGCTCGAACATGGCCGCCATGTCGCGGTAGGTGGCGGGGTCGAACGGTTGAATGAGGGTGGCGCGCTCCAGGGTGCGCGCGGCGGCGTCGGCGGCGCCGGTCTCGCGGTAGAGCCGGACCAGTGTGCGGTGGGCGTCGAGGTCGTCGGCATCGATGGCGATGGAACGTTCGAGGAGGTCCATGGCAGTCGCGCGGTTGCCGAGCCCGATCTCCGCGTCGGCCAGCAGGCGATACGCGCTGCCGGGACCGGCATGGTCGGGAAACATCGCGAGCGCCTGCCGGAGCGGCTCGCGGGCTTCCGCGAAAGCTTCCTGCTCGAGAGCAGCGCGACCCCTTGCCAACACAGCCGCGTAATCGGCGCCGGCGCCGCGTCCGTCCGGGAACAGGCCGCGCAGCGAATGTCGGAATCGCTCGTGGACGTAAGTCTCGAATGCGCGGTCGAACGCCGCCGGCTTCATGGCGAATCGCTTCGCGATCAATTCGGCCGTGGTGGCGCCCTCGGCGAAGCCCTCGATCATCGCGACAACGGCATCGAATCCGTGGCGTTGCTCGATGAACGCCACCACCAGCGATGCCTGGTAGTACGCGTGTGCGATCTGCCGGGGATAGCTCGGGCGCAGAAATGCGCGGTCCATGTCGCTCGCCGGCGGCAGCCGCCCGCTGTGGAAGGCGTGCAGGAAGTCGGGGGTGACGTCCATGCCCCAACCGGGGTGGGCCGCGCGTTCCTCGTAGACCGCGAGGCCCTCGCTGAACCAGCGTGGCATGCGGCCGCCGGTGGCGGCCAGGTGGAAGCTGTGAGCGATCTCGTGCCAGACCGCGGAGGCCCAGTTGAAGGGGCCGAAGGTGCCGGATGACGGCGAGTTGAGTGCGATCACCGGGCCGAAACACACGCCGAGGATGTTCACGCCCACCAGGCCGACGGTGCGTACGGAGAAATCCTCGTGACGCGGGTAGAGTTCGATGCGAATGGGAGTCTGCGGACGGACTCCGTAACGCTTTTCGAAGAACTCGTATGCCTGTTCGGCGATGGGCAGCAGCCGCAGGGCGAGCACCTCCGCCTCGCCGGGGGCAGCGACCAGGGTGAAGCGTTCCGAGCGTACCGTCTCGAAGTCCGCCAGGCGATCGAGGAGGTCGAGGGTGTTCTTGGTGCGAACGTCGTACGGGTCGCCGCGGAAAGCCCGATCCAGGCTGGCGCGACCGGCGCTCATGTCACCCAGGCGCAGAAGATTCTCGCCGGCGAGCATGTGGCCACGCCAGGCTTGCGAATCCTGTCCGATCTGGGTGCGGGCGAATCGCAGGGCGTCGCGGTAGCGCCGGTTCTGGCCGGCGATTTCGGCGAGTGTCTCGAACACGCCGCCATAGCCCGGCGTAGCGCCATGGATTGCGGCGATCTGTTCGCCGAAACGCTCATGGTCGTCGCGGAGGTAGTGCACCGCCGCCAGCAGGGCGCGTGCCTCGGGGGAGTGGGGGTTAACCGCGAGTGCCCGGTGGATGTGACGCTCGGCGGCCTCGACGCGGCCGCCGTCGAGGAGCAGGCGGGCGAGCAGGAGACGCGCCGGCACGTAGCCCGGTCGTCGGTCCAGGACCAACGCGACCGTGCGCTCCGCCGCCGGCGAATGGTCGAAACGCTGGCTACGGGCCAGCCCGAGCAGTGCCGGCAGGTAGCCGTCGTCACGCTCCAGGGCGGTCCGGAAGGCTTGCAGTGCTTCGGTGTTGTTGTAGCGGTCGAGCAGCAGCTCGCCGAGGGCGACGTGGCCCCGCGGGTCATCGGGGGCGCGGCGAATCGCCCGCTCGTAGTGGTCCAGGGCCGCGTGATACAGGGCGGGATCGCTTCGGGCGAGGCGCCGGTACGCATCGCCGACGGCGATGTCGGCCGCCGGCGTCAGCGCACGCTCACGCCTGCGGGCCACGTCGGCGACACCTTCGAGCCGCTGGCGGGCGCGCTCGGACCGTCCCAGGAGCGTATCCAGCCGCGCCAGGGCGACCTGCGCCGGCAGATCGGGTTGCGGTGCGAGGCGGGCGACCCGTTCGTAGACCTCGGCGGCCTGCTGGTATTCGCCGGTGGCGATGAGCCCGCGGGCGAGTATTCGCCATGCCGCGGCCTGTTCAGGTTCGGTTTCCGTGACGGCGCGTGCCAGGCGTACGGCTTTGCCCGGGTCGCCGGCGTCGAGCGCCTTGCGGGCGTCGTCGATACCGGCGCCGCTGACGGGGGGCATCGCCATGACGAGCCCCAGCGCCAGGGCACCGGCCAGACGGTGAAGGCTGGCCGCTGCGCCGGTCATCGTGCCGCGACCTCCCGATAGGCCCGCCGGTTGAGTGCCAGTGCCACCAGCAGCGATTCCAGTCGGTCCCGGTAGCGCTCGGGAGGCAGTACCCGCTTGTCCCGTTTCAGTCGCCCGATCAGGTCCACCAACCGCTGTGCCTGTACGTCCAGCGCCTGTTGCGCGACGGTGACGCGTTCATCGCCGCCGTCGGTGGCGGGCTGTGCGAGGGTGAAACGCCGGGCGAGGCCCCCGTCGCCGCCTTCCGGGGATGGCTCGGGGCTGCCGCGGCCATCGCCGTCGTCGTCCAGCAGCGCGTGCTCGGTGAGCAGTCGCTGTTCGCTGTGGTACGCCTGTGCAACCTGACGTTTGGCGTAGCGAAACGCCTCCAGTAGCGATATCGCTTTGTCCTTGTCCGTGTCGGCGGCGTCGTTGGCCAGGGCCTCGACGAAGTAGGCGGCAAAGCGGGTGTGCTGCGCTTCGGCGGCGTTGGCCGTGGCCGAGACGATCACCCGGTTCTCGCGGGAGAGCGCGGTGAGGAAGGGGGCGCTGGCGGGTGTGGTGTCGATCACCGCCACGCGCCGGTCCGCCAGCGCGGCGAGCGCATCGGCGAGATCGGTCGCGCTCAGATCGGGGCCGGGCAGGTTGAACAGCGCCTCCGGGCCCTGGGCCGAGCCGTGCCCGATCAGCACGATGAGGATGCGGTCGCCCGGCGACGAGCGCTCGGCCAGCGTGGCGATGGCGGTGAGCACGGCGGCTTTACGGGAGATCCCGTCGACGCGCTCCGGGGCCAGCTCGGGGTGCGCGGAGAGGTAAATGCTGCGTGCGTCATCCATCGCGTATCGGCCGTGTATCGTCTCCAGCAGCGTCAGCGACCAGCGGTGGAAGACGTCTCGGTAGTAGGGTTCGCCGCCGAGGCCGCTGACCACGAGGAGGTGACGTTCTCCCACCGCTGCGGAGACCGCCGGCGCCGTGAACGCCAGGCACAGCCCCAGCAGCAGTGTGCGGGCGGCGTTCATGCAACCCCCCGGCCGCGGCGCAGCAGCCACTCGGCGCACATCAGTGTCAACGCGGCGAGCAGTAAGACAGGCGCATCCCACAACGGCAGACGCTTGACCACGGAGCGGGTGTCGCGGGTGTCGTCGATGGCCCCGGCGAGTGCCCGTGCATCGGCGGCATCCACCAGGCGCCCGCCTGTGGTCGCGGCGATCGTCTCCAGGAGTTGCCCTCCGGCCGTCCGCCCGTGGAACTCATCGCCGCTGGCGGTGACATCGACGTGCTCGCGCACCGTCACGTCGCCGTTGCCCTCGCCATCCCCCGGCAGGGTCAACGTGAGCTCGTGGCGGCCCGGCGTACGGGGCACGAAGCGTGCGCTCTGCCAGCCGGCGGTGCCCTCGGTGGAACGCGTCATGGGGTAACGCCGGATCTCCCCCAGCGGCGTGGTCACGGCCAGGGTGAGCTTCGCTTGTGGGTCGGGACGATGAAGCGCGTCGAGCGCGTGTGCCGAGACGGTGACTGCCTCGCCCGGCGTGGCCCGGGTTACCGAGAGCTCGGTGCGAACGCGCCGGTCGGCGTGCCGTGCCAGATCCCGGATGATCCCGCGCCAGAGGCGTTCGTGGGTCTGATCGGCGGGTGCATCGGGGACGCCCATCTGCCATCGCCAGCTGTCGGCCACCGCGAAGCTTGCGACCTGGCCGCGGCCGTAGCGGTGCCTCGCCAGGACGATGAGCGTATCGCCGTCCACTGCGCGACCCTGCAGCAGGACGCGGGCGCCGAGTTTCGCTTCCCGCAGCGGGTTGAGCACGGTCAGCCGTGGCAGCTGCGAAAACGGCGTGATTGCGTCGGTGGTGCCGGTGAAGTCCAGCAGCGGGTCCGATCGACCGGCGGTGGTCGGCTGCACGGCCACGTCGGTGGCGCCGGTCGTGGCGTCATCCACCGGGTGGACGGGCATCAGCTCGGCAAGCAGAGACCGGGCGTGACCGCCGCGCGCGTAGGCGTGGCGGCCGCCGAGCAGCAGCAACCCGCCGCCACGGCGGGCGACGAAGTCGCGGATGGCCGCCTGTTGCTCGCGGGTGAGCAGCGTCGCCTCCACGCTGCCGAGGATCAGTACGTCGTAGCGGAACAGGGTCTCGGCCTTGTCCGGAAAACCGCCGGCCAGCTCCCCGGGATCCTCGACACCGACACGGTAGTATTTGTTGTCCGCGGTGCGGATCAGCGAGGTGAGGTGAATGGCCGGGTCGCCAGCCACTGCCCGGCGGATGAACTTGACCTCGTAACGGGGCTCGCCTTCGAAATGCAGCGTACGGATGGGCTCGTCGAGCACGACCACGCTGCGCTCGCGCTGGTTGTTGCGCACGACCGTCTCGCCGGGAAGCGGGGTGACCCGGGCGGTCAGCAGCCGGCCGCCGGCCTCCTCGAAGCTCAGTCGCCGGTGTACACGCAGTTGCTCGCGGTCTTCCGGCAGGGTGAGCTCATGACGGTCGACGATGATTCCGTCATCCTCCAGGGTCAGTACGACGCGATCGCCGCTGAATGCCTGCCACGCGAGTGCCACGGTCACCGGGAACTCGTCACCCGGTCGCACCCGGCGCGGCGCATGCAGCCCGCGAACCGCCAGGTCACCCCCCGTGCGTGCAGGGATCATCGCGACCGTATGTACCGGTACGTCCGCCGCCCGCAACGCGGTGAGGGCGGCGTCCAGCCCGGTCCGGGCGTGGGGGGAGGCGCCACCGCCGTCGGTGACGAGCACCACGGCGGCCAGTGAGCCCGCGTCGGGGCCGGTCGCCACCTGTAGCAGCGCGTCGCCGAGCTCGCTGCGTGCGTCCGCGTGGGCCAGCGCCGACGCCGGTTGAAAGGGGTGAACCCCCTCGCCGAAGCGGAAGTAGCGGGTGTCGAAGCGTTCATCGAGCGTGGCCGCGAGGGACCCGGGCTCGCCGCTGACGAGCATGGCCATGCGCTCGGTGCCGGTGACACTGTCGGCGTCCGCCAGCCGCAGGCTCAGCGAGTCGTCCAGCAGAACCGCAACGTGGCCGGGGATGGGGTCGTCGACTTCACTGATCAGCGTCGGCCGCGCCAGTGCGAGCAGCAGCACGGCGGCCAGCAGCAGGCGCAGGGCAAAAGTCGCCGGTCCGCCCCCCAGACGCCGGTAACCGGCGACCCACAGCAGCACCGCTGCCGCCGTGGCGACCGCGAGGGCATAGAGCCACCAGGGCCAGGCGATCACGATGCTGCCGTCGGCGAACCATGCCGGCGGATACTTCAGCAACCATTCGAGCACGGCCGGTAACCGCTGTCAGTGTGTCATCGCGTAGATGACGAAGTTGACGCCGATCTTGAAGGCATAAGTCGAATACCGCAGGTGGTAGCTGGGGCTGTCCGCCCACTCCCATCCGTCGCCGAGATCCGTGTTCCAGTTGATGAGCACCATCAGACGTCCGTCATCGTCGAAGATGCCGCGGACGCGGGGCACCCGGCCGCCCTGTTCGTGGGTGGGGCCTTGGCCCGAGGCCAGCTGCACATTCGGGACCTGCACGACCTCGTCGATGTCGTAGAAGACGTGGAACACCGGGTGGTCCATGGGCACTTCCTCGATTCGGCGCGCGGGGAAGACCCGGCGCATCTGCTCCTCGAAGTGTTGCCAGGCCCAGTCCCCCCAGAAGTCGTCGATGACCAGAAAACCACCGGCGAGCAGATAGTTCCGCAGCGCGGCGACTTCCGAGTCGGTGAGCGACATCGAGCCCACCTCAAGGACGTAGACGAACGGGTACGCCTGCAATGCCTCGGCGCGCAGCTCGATGGCGTGCTCGGCGTCGGGGGCGTCCACCAGCGTGAGGCGCTTGAGCGCGACCAGGAACTGCTGATCCGCCTTGGGGTAGTCCACGGCCCAGCGCGGTCCCCAGCCGTTGCCGCTCCCCGCGCCGTAGATGCCGCGGGTGAAGTGGAACTCGTGGCTTGCCGGCTCGCCGTCGGCCATCGGTGGCCGTGCCGCAGCCGGCGCCGTCAGGGAACCGGCGAGAATCGCCGTCAGGCCTGTGGCCAGTACGTTCCGGTGCCAATGGCGTTGGCGCACCATGCCATCGGGAGGGTCGTTGCGAGGCGTCATCGCGATTCGAGAACCAGCTCGGCATCGCCCACCATCACGATTGCGCCGTTGGTACGGATCTCTTCCAGGGGAATGGCGAGTGCCTCGTCCCCGGGGCGAAGGTGGGGATCGCCCTTGAACAGGATGCGCGAGGTCAGTGACCGGTGATCCGGATGGCCGACCACATAGTGGATGTGCTTCGCTCTGCGGTACTGTCCCGGGACCGCCGTGATCACCGAGAACTCGCCGTCGCCGTCGGTAATGAGCTGCGCCCGGTAGCGTGCCTCCCGGTACCGGCCGGCGCCGTCGGCCTGCCACAGCCGGACTTCCGCCCCGGCCACCGGATTGCCGTCATCGGCGACGACGCGGGCGCGCAGATGCAGCCGCTGGCCGGGGTCGCCGTCATGCCATAACTGCGCCTGGTGCGCACCGCTGGTCCGGTGCCCGCCCACGGGCCCGTCGCCCGTTTGCGCGGTCGTGAGAGACGGCATGGTGGTGACGAGCACCATCAATGCCATGGCCCGGACGATCCGGGAAAGCCGGAGGGTGGACATGGGCGCTTACACCCCGAGGGGACAGACTGTTAGCAAGAATAGACGATGCGTCGTCCCGACTGCCCGGATCTCCCGACCCATCCGACGAGCGCTGCCGGCGACTGGCTCTTCGCTGCGGTGCGTGCTTGACGCCGTACCGTGGTACGGGCGCTATGCTCATACTGCGGTGCGGAGGTGACCATGTCCGGCATGACCATTGGCAAGGCGGCACGGGCCGCCGGCGTGAGAGTCGAGACGGTTCGCGTCTATGGGCGTTGCCGCCTCATCGACCAGCCGGATCCGTCGCTGTTGTTCGGCGCGGTGGCCAGCGTGCGCTCGTCGAGCTGCGCTTCCCCCTTCGTCCCGTGAGCAACGACTGCGCGTGCGTGGGGGAGTGCCATGCCCGATTTGATTGCCATACTCGAGCAAAGCCCGGCCGGCTCGTGGCCGGCGTTCATCGCCGTGGCGCTCGCGGGCCTGCTCATGGGGGTGGCGCCGAGCTCGCTGCCACTGATTTCGGTCGTCATGGGGTTCGTCGCCGGCCGACAGGACGCACCGAGCGGGCGGGCGTGGATGGCGGGGCTTGCGCCGTCGGTCGGTTTCGTCGTCGCGATGGCGATGGTGGATGCGGCGATCGGTGCGCTGTTCGGTTTGCTTGGTTTCGTCGTGGTTCGCGCTCTCGCCACTCACCTGGCGTTCACGTACCTGGTGATCGGTCTCGTTCTCGTCGTACTGGGGCTCGCCATGCTGCGGCTCGTCCGTGTGCGCTGGCCGACACCACGACGCCCTCGGACGACACGGCCGCACTCCTTCGCGGCGGGGTTCGCTCTGGGCGTTCCAGTCGGCCTCACGACCTGTCCTGCGTGTACCCCGATCGTGCTGCCGATTCTCGGCGCCGCCGCCTCGAGCGCGACGCCTTGGGCCGGCGCGGCGCTTTTGTTCACATTCGGTCTGGCCCGAGGCATCCCGGTGATGATCGCCGGCAGTCTGACAGGTAGCGTCAAGCACGTCCGCTGGCTGGCGCCCTGGGTCGTCCGGGTGGAGGCCGCCGGTGGGATCGTGCTGTTGTTCGTCGCCGGGTACTTCCTCTACCTGAGCGCCGTCTACGGGCAATGGCTTCCCTAGTTGTTACTAATCTTCTCAGAAGTATTGTCATACGTCAGAGCACCACAGCGGCCCGGGGGCAAGACGCGTTCGCGCCGGCGTGGCTGGGTCACGTCAAGCGAGCGCAACGCCGCCACCGGGGCGCTGTGGCGCTCCCTTTGGGCCGGTCTGTGCGCCGATGGGATCTGCGTTGCTCACCGCTTATGGTGCCCGGCTACACGGCGCGCCTCGCGCCTTGCCCCATCGGCGCACAGACCGGCTGACGCATGACAATACTTCTGAGAAGGTTAGTAGCTCTAGCCCGGACGGTGTCGCGCCTCCTCGCCGTAGCCCCATTACGACTCGTCGCTGCGCCTGACCCTGGCGAGGGGGGCGCATCGGAAATGCGACGACATGCGGATGCCGGATACCCGGATGACGGCGGTTGTGAGGCGGGGATGCGTCGCCCCGATTGCGGGGGCTCGTTTGTGTGCCGGGGTCAGCCGCTATTTCGCCGGCGGGTTGGCAGCGCGCCGATGATCTCGTTCGCGCTGGCCGGCTTTGCGAAATAGAACCCCTGGAGGAAATCGCAACCGAGGTCACGCAGATAATCCGCCTGGAATCTGGTCTCCACGCCTTCAGCGACGACTTCCAGGCCCAGCTCGTGCGCCATGGCAAGGGTCGTGCGAACGATGGCCTCGTTGCGCGAGTCTTCGGGAAGCCCTTGCACGAACATTTTGTCGATCTTGAGTCCGTCGACGCGGAGATCCCTCAGGTACGCCAGCGATGAATAGCCAGTGCCGAAATCGTCGATGAGTACACCGATGCCGAGCGACTGCATGCGCTCGATGGCTTGCATGGACAGTTTCATGTCATCCATGACCACGCTCTCGGTCAGCTCGACGTAGAAAACGCTTGGATCGATGTGCAGTCGTTCGAGGTAATCGACGGACTTCTGGATGGCGGCCGTTTGCGCGAACTGCTTCGCGGAGAGGTTCAAGGCGATCCTGATCTCCGGCATGAATCCCTGGAACGTGTGCAGGTAGTCGGCGCATGCATTCGTGAAAACACGGCGCGCGACATCGGCCACCTGCCCGGATTCCTCGGCGACAGGAATGAACTCACCGGGGCCGATGTGACGCCATTGCCCGGAAAGCCGCGCCAGCGCCTCGAAGCTGTGGATCCGGCCCGTTTTCGCCTCGATGATCGGTTGGTAGTGATTGATGATGCTCCGCTTCTCGACGGCCTCGCGAAGCGCCTGGGAAATCGCGAGAAACGTCCTGGTCCCCTGGTAAAGGGCTGGTTCGTAGAATCCGATCTCGCCGCGGCCGCTACGTCGTGCCGCGCGCAGTGCGGTTTCCGCACTCTGAACCAGTGTTTCCGCTTCCGTGCCGTCCTCGGGAAACAACCCGATGCCGATGCTGGCGGACAGGCGCAGTGCCTCGCCGTTTACCGGCACCTCGGCCAGTAGCGCCCGTCGCAGGGCATCGGCGATTCCCGTGGCATGCCCGACGCTGGCCATCTCGTCCACGAAGATCAGGAAAGTATCTCCGCCGGTTCGGGCAACCACGCCGTGATCGGCGGCGGCGCCGTGAACGCGTTCCGCGACGATGCGCAGGACGTCGTCGGCCACATGGTGACCGAAACGCTCGTTAATGCCCTGGAAGTAATCGATATCGATGACCAGCACGGCCGCCAATGCATCCCTGGGGCGCCCCGTGAGCCTTTCCGATATGGCGTCGAATGCGGCCGATCGGTTGGGTAGCCCGGTCAGTGGATCATACAGCCTGAGGCGGCTGATGAGGTTCTCGAAATCCTCGATCCGGCCTATGTCCGCAAACAGGCACAGGTAGTTGGCTTCCGTGGAGGCCCTGGTATCGATTCTGGATATGCTGCCCTGTAGCGAGATAGGGGTGCCATCCTTTTTTCTGGATTGGAGTTCGCCCTGCCAGAATCCGTTCGCCTCCAGCGATGCATCGATTGCTTGCAGCCGCTTCGGGTCAACGTCATTCAATGTATCCCGAAAGGGCGGCGTTTGGTCAGCGACCTCGTTGGCGGTGAAGCCGGTGATTTCTTCGAAGGCGGCATTGACCCACTTGATGCGCCAGTTGCCGTCGACGATGGCCGTCCCTTCCTGGGTGTTCTCGAGTGCGGTCTGGGCGAGGCGAGCTGCCCTGAGGGCGTGGTGTCGCTCGGAGATGTCGTGGAGCATCAAAACCGTGCGGACGGTTCCCGAGGTGTCCCGGAACAGTGTGCTGTTGATCTCCACGGGCAGCAGCAAGCCATCTTTTCGACGAACGTTCAGCTCCGCAGTGACGCGCCCCTCCTCGTGGCGTTTTTTCAGCAATCGCTGTAGCTCGGGGTCGTCATCCGCCATGAACAGTTGCCGACCGCCGGCCCTGAGCTCGTCTTCGGTGTAACCAAGCATCTCGCAGCCGGCCGGGTTGGCGGTGTGGATCCGCCCCGACGGCTCGGAGAGAAAAATGCCGTCGAGGCTGTGCTCGACGACGAGCGAGAGTTCGGAGTACGTCTGTGCGTACCATCTCAGTAGCGTGGCAACGGCCCAGCCGATGACGGGCGCCGTCAGTACGATGAAGATCACGCCCGCCGCCGCTTGCACGAGAACGGGCTCCTGATTCCCTCCGGTGATCTGAGCGATCGCGCCTTCGAGTCCGATGACGCTCACCAGTGCGATGACACCGTAGACGGTGGCACAAAGCGCGCCAACATGGCGGGGGGGCCAGCGGAGTGGGCGCATAGACGTGACCTCCTGACAGAGAAGTGTAGCAGGCACACTTCACACGCCGACGAAATCACAATCGGACCGCCGATCCGTCGGCGGGAACCGTATGTGCACGTGTTCGCGTTCCAGGCAGGGGGGATCATGGTGCACGCGGCAGGCGCGCCGGTGAGACCGCCGGGACGTCGTCATCACAGGTGAGCCGGTTGCGGGCCTGCCAGTGCGGGTGGCGGAGGGATCACGAACGCGTGCCAGCGTCAGCCGGCGGGTAGGCGGCAGCCACGAAGCTTGCGCGAAACGCTCATTGATACCGATGATCTCAACCGGCGCAGCAGGAGAGCTGCGAGACGTCCCGGGTGAAGGTCTGCGCACAGAGCCTGAGGCCCTCTACCATGGTGAGGTAGGGGAAGAGCGTTCCGGCGAGCGCGTGCACGGTCATGGCGCTGCGAATCGCGAGTGCGGCGGTCTGGATGATCTCGCCGCCGTTGTGCGCGAGCACCTGCGCGCCGATGAGCCGCCCGGTGTCCGCTTCGGCGACGAGCTTGATGAAACCCCGGGTGTCGAAGTTCGCGAGCGCCCGCGGCACGTTCTCCAGCTCCAGGCGCCGGCTGGTGGTCGCGATCCCGGCGCTGCGCGCCTGGCCCTCGTCCAGACCCACTGTTGCCACCTGGGGATCGGTGAATACCACGGTAGGCGTGACCGATAGGTCCAGCCGTTCGTCGCCGCCGGTCATGTTTACCGCTGCCCGCGTACCGGCGGCCGCCGCGACGTAGACGAGCTGGGGCAGATCCGTGCAGTCGCCGACCGCGTAGATCGCCGGGTTGCTCGTGCGCAGCCGTTCGTTCACGCGGATGGCCCCGCGCTCGTCCGTGGCGACGTCCGCCGCCTCCAGATCCAGTGCCCCCGTGTTGGGCGTGCGGCCGGTGGCGACCAGCAGCCGGTCCGTGGCGATCGGGCCGTGACGCGTGGAAAGGGTGAATTCGCCGCCGGTGAACGTCACTTGCGCCACCGCCGTGTGGGGGAGAACGCGCAGGCCTTCGTCCTCGAAGGCGGCCTGGAGTGCCTGTCCTATCGCCGGATCCTTGCGACTGAGCAGCGTGCTGCGGGCGAGCACGGTCACTTCGCTACCCAGACGCCGATAGGCCTGGGCGATCTCCAGGGCGACGAACGACGAGCCCAGCACGGCGAGCCGCGACGGCGCTTCGCTGTGGAACAGGGCGTCCGTGGAAGTCCAGTAAGGCGTCTTGGCCAACCCGGGTACCGGGGGTATGGCGGGTGAGGCGCCGGTGGCGATCAGCACCCGGTCGGTCGCGAGTCGCCGGACGCCGCCTGCGGTCAGGCTGACCACCAGCGTGTGGTCGTCCTCGAAGCGGGCGTGGCCGTGGATGAGCTCGATTCGTGGGTTGTCATCCAGAACGCGCTGGTATTTCGATTCCCGCAGCGCCTCGACACGGCGGCGAATCTGTCCCAGCAGGCGCTCGCGGTCGACCGCCGTGCCGCCGGTGCGTGGTACACCATCGAATGGATGATGACGCCGCGCACGGGCGGTTTCCGCGGCCCGCAGCAGGATCTTCGAAGGCACGCAGCCAACGTTGACGCAGGTGCCTCCGAGGGTGTCCCGTTCGATCATGGTCACTCGGGCACCGGCCTCGGCGGCGCGAATGGCCGCCGCGAAGGCGGCGCTGCCGCTGCCGATGACGGCGATGTGAGGCTCGCACGCCCGGCTACTCGCTCCCCGGTCGACCATCGCTCACTCCTGCGGCTGTGCCGGGTAGCCGGCGTTCGCGGTGGTTCGCGTCAACGCGGCGATACCGGTCTGCGTGTCGTCGAAGGTGACCGTGGCAGTCTTGTCCTCCAAGGATGCGGTGGCAGCGGTGACGCCGGGCACATCGCTGAGTGCCTGCTCGACGATGTAGGAGCAGCTCGCGCACGACATGTTCGCGACGTCCAGGGTCACCGTCCGCTCGGCGGCAACCGCCAGTGGCGTCACGATGACCATGAGGCAGACGGCAGGCAGAAGGCGGTACATCGGGTTCATGGCTCAGTCTCCCATCAGCAGCGGCAGTAGATACGGCCAAGCGATCACGGCGATCACCAGCAACGTCGACAGCCACAGCACCACGGTGGTAATGCGTTTCCCCGGGGCGCTCGCGCAGTGGCCCTCGAGATCACAGGCGTCGCGCTGGCGCCGGCGCATGCTGATGAAGCCGGCGAGGATCAGGGCACCAGCGATGACCACGAAGATCGGCTTGTACGGGGCGAGGGCGGTGAGGGTCGCTATCCATGCCCCACCGATGCCGAGCGAGAACAGCGCAAGCGGCACGATGCAGCATGAGGATGCGAGCACGGCGCCCAGGACGCTGGCGCCGGCGAGCACCCCGGTCCGGTCGTGGTGCGTCACCGTCGGCGCCCGGCCGTCGGTGGTGGTCGACTCGTCGGTGTATGGCATGGCTTCATCCGCTGGGCGTGTCGGTTGCTGTGAACTACGCTATTGTCTGTAGTGACTACAGGGTCAAGACATCGCGAGGTCCGGGGTCTTGCGTATCGGGGAGCTGGCTGCCGAAACGGGCGTCAAGATCGAAACGATTCGCTATTACGAACGTGTGGAGATCCTGCCGGCGCCGGCACGAACGGCGAACAACTACCGCACCTACACCCGAACCCATCTGCGTCGTCTGCGATTCGTCCGTCGGGCGCGGGCCCTGGGATTCACTCTGGATGAGGTGAGGACGCTGCTCGCCATGATCGACGGCGGCGATTACACCTGCGCCGAGGTGAAGACCCTGGGGGAGCGGCATCTTGCCGACATTCGCGCGAAGATCGCGGAGCTGCGACGCATGGAGGATGTCATGGGGCAGGTGGTGGAGCAGTGCAGCGGCGCGCGTACGCCTGACTGCTCCATGCTGGAGGCGCTGTTCGACGGCGACGATCGGGGCGTGGACGATCTCCGCTGCCGCCGGCCAGGCGTTTGATGCTGAGCTGCCCGGGGGCGCCGGCGGCCCCGGCGGTCTCGCGCCCCCGTGATTGCACGCCCTCGAGAGGGGTTCAGGTTTCCTGCGCCGCCAGCCAGCGGATCCAGTCGGCAACCCGCTGCACCGGTCCGGAGAGCTCGCGTTCCCGCGGATAGCAGAGATAGCAGGCGTCCGTGGGTGAGTCGGTCCGTCCGAACGGCGCCACCAGGGAGCCCGCATCGAGATACCCGTCCACGATCGGCCGGCGGCCCATGGCGAGGCCCAGGCCGTTCTGGGCAGCCTCCAGAACCTGGTGACCCTCCGCGAATCGCAGTGCCTTTTCGAGGCCGGGTGCATTCAGACCGACGGTGGCGGTCCATTTGGCCCATTCATCGGGGTCGGTTTCGTTGACGATCAGCCGTGCTTCGGCCAGGGCACGCTCGATGTGCCCGCCAATGGCCGTGTCGAGATAACCGGGCGCGCAAACGGGGATCAGTGCATCGGGGAAAAGGCGGTGTGCCGTGAGTCCGGGCCACGAGCCGCCGCCGTAGCGAAGGGCCAGATCGACCTGCTCGCGCGGCAGATCGACGCTTCGGGCCGTGGTCAGAATCTGCAGGTCGATGCCCGGACACTGCGCCTCGAACGAGTTCCAGTTGGGAATGAGCCACATGGAGGCGACCGCCGGCAGGGTCGTGATCGCCACGCGCTGGCGGCCCTGCGGGCCGCGCAGTTGCCGCGTCTCCTTGCGGATTCTCTCGAGCGCGGGCACGACCGCGTCGTAGTAGCGCTCGCCCGGCTCGGTCAGCGTGACCCCTGTGCGGTTGCGCTCGAAGAGCTTCAGGCCCAGGTAGTCCTCGAGCTGACGGACCTGGTGGCTTACCGCCGACTGCGTGATATGCAGCGCTTGCGCCGCGCTGGCGAACCGCTTTGTGCGGGCCACCGCGACGAAGGCGCGTAACGCTGCGAATGGCGGGAGGTCGCCGAATTCACTCGCCAAGACCGGCTCCCATCGATTCTATTCATGGCATGTGCAATATATCTCGTTTGAGTCGATGCGCCCATTCGCCGAAATATGAGGGCATGACGACTACATCAGGCCTGTTGGCGGGAGCGTTGCCATGAATAAATATGATTCCCGTGATGCCCATCGGCATATCTGGGATCTCGGTGGCCTGTATGTGCAGGCCACGTGGATGCAGACCCAGGCGCGGCAACTGGCGACCATGGCGGCCATTCGGTTACTGGCGAGAGCGCTGTTCCGCGTGGCACTCCCTGTGATCGGATTAGTAAGGCGCTGGACCAGTCTACTGGCAGGTGCACGGACCGCGCAGGCGCGCCCGGGCGGCGCGGCGCAGCCGCCCGGGCGTTCCATTCGGCGAAGCGGCTGAATGGCGCCCGTCGCGGTCAGCGGCGCCCGAACGCGTGAGCGAGCGATTCAGGCGCTCTCGGCCTGGGGAAACCGGTCCCGTGTGCGGTTGGCGTAGCGCACCAGGGCGAGCATCACCGGCACTTCCACGAGGACGCCGACCACCGTTGCCAGCGCGGCGCCGGACTGCAGCCCGAACAGCGCGATCGCCGCCGCGACGGCCAGCTCGAAGAAATTGCTCGCGCCGATCATGCTTGCCGGCGCCGCCACGCAATGGGGCACGCGCCAGGCACGGGCCCAGCGGTAGGCAAGGGCGAAGATGAGCACCGTCTGCACGATCAGCGGCACGGCGATGAGCGCAATGTGCAGGGGATTGTTCAGAATGACTTCGCCCTGGAAGGCGAACAGCAGTACCAGCGTGAGAATCAGGCCCGTGGGCGTGACCACACCGATACGCTTCAGGAACACGTCGTCGAACCACGTTCGGCCTTTGCGGCGGATGAGGCTCACCCGGGTGAGGTATCCGACAGTCAGCGGGATGACGATGTAGAGCAGCACCGAGAGCGCCATGGTGCGCCAGGGCACGGCGATATCGCTCACCCCGAGCAGGAATACCACAATGGGCGCGTAGGCGACGAGCATGATGAGATCGTTGATGGCGACCTGCACCAGGGTATAGGGGGCATCGCCCCGTGTGAGATAGCTCCAGACGAAGACCATGGCGGTGCAGGGCGCCGCGCCCAGGAGAATGGCGCCAGCGAGGTATTCGCGAGCGAGCGCCTCCGGGATGAGCGGCTCGAAGACCACGAAGAGGAAGAACCAGGCGATCGCCGCCATGGTGAAAGGCTTGATCAGCCAGTTGACGACGGTGGTGATCACCAGGCCCTTGGGCTGTCGGCGTACCCCGACGATGGCGCCGAAATCGATCTGCACCATCATCGGGAAGATCATCGCCCAGATCAGGATGGCCACGGGAATCGAGACCTGGGCGTACTCGAAGCGTGCCAGCGTCTCCGGAATGGCGGGCGCGAGCTGGCCCAGTGCCAGGCCGGCCATGATGGCGAGCGCCACCCACACGGACAGGTAGTGCTCGAATACCCCCATGCCTTTGTCGACATCGGGCGCCTGGGTCGCCGCCACGGCGGCGTTGCCTTGGTTCTTGGTCATGGTCTTCCGGTGGTCCGAGTGTTGGGTGGTTTGCGTGGGTCAGCGCTGCCTTAGCGCTTCGGGCAGGGTTTCGACGAATGCGCGGATCTCGTCGCGTACCCGGCGATAGTGCGTCATGGCCTCCGCCTCGTTGGTGGCTTGTCTCGCCAGCGCCGGGGGATCCTGAAAGCCTCGGTGGACGGTCTCGACCCGACCCGGGAAGATGGGGCAGCTCTCGGCGGCGTTGTCGCAGACGGTGACGACATAGTCGAAGGGTACGTCCGCGACTTCGTCGACGTGTTTCGAGGCGTGCCCGGTGATGTCGATGCCGGCTTCGCGCATGACGCTCACGGCGCGTGGATCGACTCCGTGGGGGGCGATGCCGGCGGAATAGGCATCGATGACGTCTGCCTTGAGGGCGCGCGCCCAGCCCTCGGCCATCTGGCTGCGGCAGGCGTTGCCGGTGCACAGGAAGAGTACCTTCACGGGTTCGGTCATTGGTCCGTCACCTTCGCGTACGTTGGAGCGCCCTGGCGGCAAGGCGTGCTCGCCCCGGCGTGGCCGGGGCACTCGAGGTCAACAAGCTCAACAGCAGGCCCCGGTGGTGTTCTTCGACGCCGGCGCAGGGGCACAACACGAGCCTTCGGTTTCCGTCTCCGCCGCGGTGGTGGGGGCACAGCAGGCGGCGCCGTCTCCACCGTCTTCATCGCCCGTGCCGTAGACGGGGATGCTTTCCAGGCTGTGGAAGGTTTCCCAGGCGATGCCCTGCGGGTCGGTCACCCAGTACTTGTCGGATTTCGCGTAGCAGCAGGCGGTACCCATCTCGGCTTTCACGCCGGCCTTCATCGGCTCGAGCCGCTCGTGCACCTCGGCGAGCTCGTCATCGGAGTCGACCTGCACCCCCAGGTGGTCGAGCCCCGCTTTCGCACTACGCGTCGAGATGGCGAAGTTCACCCGGGGATCGTCGAGCATCCACTTCGCGTAGTCGGGCTTGAGCACCGTTGGCTCGACGGCGAACAGGCCCGTGTAAAAGGCGACGCTGTCGTCGAGATTCGAGACCGAGACGTGTACGTGCAGGCGTTTCATGGCGACTCTCCTTCAGTGGGGGCGCAGGCCAGGGCGCTTGCGGGGGAGCAGGATTCGCCGCCGCAGCAATTCTCGGTGAGAAAGCCGATGAGCGTGTTCATCGCGGCGAAGTCGGCGGAATAGATCACGAACCGGCTGCGCTGCTCGGCGCGCACCAGACCGGCATGGCTGAGCTCCTTGAGGTGGAACGACAGCGACGACCGGGGAAGTTCCAGCCGGGTGCTGATCTCGCCCGCGGGCAGCCCCTGCGGACCGGCTTCCACCAGCAGGCGAAAGACGGACAGGCGTGACTCGTGGGCGAGTGCGGCAAGCGCGGTTACGGCAACTTTGTTTTCCATATTTCTATAATAGTGGAAATGTCGAATTCGATCAATCGTCGAGGCCCGCTGCGTGCCGGCCCGCAGAGGCAGGCGAGTGTCTGTCCTGGCGCGGTGAGGTTGCGCGGACGCAGTGGGTTTGACACGCATCATTGAAACATGGATTTTGTTTAAATCTTAAAGGCACACGGAGGCAGGGAGCATGCCGCCGACCATTGCGTTCCTGATCACAGTCAGCTTCGTGATTTCGTTCGCCGGGATGCTGGCGCTCGTCTGGGCCATCGCGAACAACCAGTTCAGCCTGAGTCAGGGGGCGGCGCGCACCATCTTCGCGCATGGCGAGGAGGGCCGGGGCGAGGATCCGGCCACACCGGCCGCCGAGCCGGGAAGGGGGCGGGTCGAAGCGGATGCCGCGGAGTTGGACGCGCGGGACGTCGCCGACCGATCCACGCGCGTGCCCGTGCTGACGTTCCTGGGCTCTGCGGTGATGTGGCTCGTGGTTGGCTCTCTCTACGGCGTGCTGGCGTCACTGAAGATGCACTGGCCGGAGCTGCTGGCGGACACACCGGCGTTGACGTTCGGTCGCGTGCGACCGATGCATCTCAACGCAGTGGCCTACGGGTGGGCGGCCATGGCGGGCATCGGCGTGGCCATATGGCTGATTCCGAGGCTGTTCAAGACACCGCTGGTGGGTGGGCGTTACGCCACGGTGGGGGCGTTGATCTGGAACGTTGCCATGGCCGCGGGTCTGGTGGCGCTTGGCGCCGGCTATTCGGACGGCATGGAGTGGCTGGAGATTCCCTGGCAGATCGATCTGCTGTTCGTGCTCGGAGGTGCGCTTTGTGCGGTGCCCTTGCTGCTCACCGTCCGGCACCGCCGTGTCGAGCATCTCTACGTGACGAGCTGGTACCTGATGGCGGCGCTGGTGTGGTTCCCGTTGCTGTTCACGGTGGCGAACCTGCCCGGCGCGTTCCCGGGCGTCTCCGGCGCCACGGTGAACTGGTGGTTCGCGCACAACGTGCTGGGGCTGTGGGTGACGCCCATCGGCATCGGCGTGGCGTACTACATGATCCCCAAGATACTGGGTCGGCCCATCCTCTCCTACCGCCTGTCACTGCTCGGGTTCTGGGCGCTGGCGCTGTTCTACAGCCAGGTTGGGCTGCATCACCTGGTCGGCGGCCCGGTACCCACGTGGGCGGTGACGCTGTCCATCGTCCAGAGCGTGATGATGGCCATTCCCGTGATCACCGTGGCGATCAACCACCACGGCACCATGTGGGGGCATTTCCATCGCCTGAAAGACTCGCCGACGCTGCGTTTCGTCTGGCTCGGCAGCCTCGGCTACACGGTCTCCTCGCTGCAGGGGTCCATGGAGGCGCTGCGCTCGGTGAACCTGGTGACCCACTTCACCCACTACACCGTGGGCCACGCCCATCTGGGCTTCTACGGTTTCCTGAGCTTCGTGCTCTTCGGCGCGGTGTATTTCATCGTGCCGCGGCTGGCGGACTGGGAGTGGCCGTCGCGGCGGTTGATCAGCGTGCACTTCTGGCTCACGGCCGCGGGCATCACGGTGTATTTCGTGGCGCTCACGATGGGTGGTTGGCTGCAGGGCCTCGCCATGCTGGATGCCGACACGCCGTTCATGGACGTGGTGCGGCTGACGCTGCCGTATCTGGAGGCGCGGTCGCTCGGAGGCACGCTCATGACACTCGGCCATCTGGTGTTCGCGGGTCACTTCTTCCTGGCGGTCACCCGCCAGGGGCGGGCGCTTAGCGGGCCGACGCTGTTCTCCCCGGCGCGCGTGCGCGAGGAGGGCCGGGCATGAAGAACACGCTCGCCATCATGGCCGGGGCGGCCGTCATCCTGCTGTTCTCCATGCTGCTGCTGGTGGTCATGCCGTATCTGCAGGTCACCGCGAGTGATCCCGCAGAAGAGCTCGAACGTTACTCCGCCGCCGAACGGCGCGGTCGCGCGATCTATATCAGTGAAGGTTGTGTCTATTGCCACAGCCAGCAGCCTCGTGACGGGTCATTCGCGTCGGCCGACCAGGCCCGCGGCTGGGGAAGGCCGTCGGCACCCGCCGATTACGCCTACGATCAGCCCCACTTGCTCGGCACCATGCGTACGGGGCCGGATCTGCTCAACATCGGCGCGCGTCAGCCCAGTGCCGACTGGCATCTGGCGCACCTCTACAACCCGCGCTCGGTGGCCCCGGGCAGCATCATGCCGCCCTACCGGTATCTGTTCGAGGCGGTGATTGCGCCGGGCCCGAACGAACGGGTGGTCAATCTCCCGCAGGGGTACGGCCCGGGTGGTGGCCGGGCGGTGGTGGCCACCGATCGCGCCCTCGATCTGGTCGCCTATCTCAAGGCACTGGATCGGACTTACGCCACCGACGACATCCCGCGGGCAGACGAGGAGGGCGAGCGATGACCGCACCCCGCGAGCGCGCGCGGCAGCGCGAGAACCCGGAGCCCGAGGAAGGCGACCGTCCGGTGCCGAAGGCGGTGTTCGTGCTCATCGCCGGTCTGTTTCTGTGGGGCTGTTACTATCTGCTCGCCCACACGGGCTATCCACTGGGCGCCGGGGATGCGCGCACGCCCATTGTCGCCCGCGACGGCGCCGATGGTGGCGCGGTCAGCGGCGCGTCCGTATATGCGGGTAATTGCGCCGCCTGCCACCAGGCAAAGGGGCAGGGCATAGCCGGCACGTTTCCGCCGCTGGTCGGCAGTCGCTGGGTCACGGAGGGTAATGGACGCATGGCGGCGGCGATCGTGCTGCGCGGTCTCCAAGGGGGCATCGAGGTCCAGGGCACGGTCTATGACGGTCAGATGCCGTCCTTCGCTGGCCAGCTATCGGATGCCGAGATCGCTGCGGTGGTGACCCATATCCGCACGAGCTGGGGCAACGATGCTGGTGCGGTGAGTGCCGGGGTCGTCTCCGAGGTGCGCACGGCCCTCGACGGCGACGCCGGCCCCTGGAAGGGGGGCGAGGCTCTGCGATCCGCATTCGACGGGTCGGCCGGGGGGTAACCCGCCTCTCAGCCGTCCCTGAGGTTCGGCGGCACGATGCCAAGCTTGCGCATGCGCCGGTAGACGGTGGGGCGGGAGACGCCCAGCAATCGGGCGACGGCAGTGATGTTCCAGCGTTGCTCGCGCAGCAGTTCGTGGAGCTCGCAGTGGGCGTCGGAAGGCGTTCGTGGCGTCCCGCTCGAGTATCCGCCAGCGTCGAGCTGTGCCACCACCCGGCCGGGCAGCGGCGCGCAATCGTCAGGCAGGTCGCCGAGGGCGATCTCGTCGGCCTCGCAGGTGGCCAGGGCGAATCGCAGGGCATTGTTTAGCTCGCGGATGTTGCCCGGCCAGTCGTGGGCGAGCAGGGCACTCATGGCGTCGCCGCGGATCGCCGCATGGGCGCCGCGCTCGCGGCAGATACCCTCGAAAACGCTGCGGATGACGTACTGTTTGTCGGCGCGGGCGCGCAACGGTGGCAGCTTCAGGGTGGCACCGTTCAGGCGGTAGTAGAGATCCTCGCGGAAGGCGCCGTCGTCGATCAGCCGGCGGATGTCCCGGTGGGTTGCGGCGACCACGCGCAGGTCGACGGGGACCGGGCGTTCCGCGCCCAGCGGCAGGATTTCCTTTTCCGCCAGCGCACGCAGCAGCCGGGTCTGCAGATGCAGGGGCATGTCCCCGATTTCGTCGAGAAACAGCGTGCCGCCGTCGGACTGCTGGATGAGCCCTTTCATGCCCTTGCTGCGTGCGCCGGTGAACGTGCCCGGCTGATAGCCGAAGAGCTCGCTTTCGATCAGGGATTCGGGGATCGCCGCGCAATTGACGGCGATGAACGGCCGTCCGGCCCGGTCGCTGGAATCATGAAGCGCGCGGGCGAGCCGCTCCTTGCCGGTGCCGGTCTCGCCGACGATGAGCACGTTCACCGGCTCGTTGCGCAGGCGCTTGGCGCAGGCGATGGTCTTGCGCATGGTCGGGTCGTCGGCGGCGAGCCGGTCAAGCTCGGGCAGATCCCGGGTTTCCGCCGGGCGTCGGCCGTCATGTGCCGGCCCGTGGCGCTTCTTGGGCTCGATCAGGGTGGCGAAGTAGATCTCGCCGGCGTGGTTGGTGTGAAAGGCGCGCACCTGGTCGTCGGTCGCGAAGGGAATGCTCAACACGTCCGTGAGCTCACAATCGAACAAGTGCGTGATGTTCAGCGGCGCTTCCCCGGCGACACCGGCATAGTGGGGCGGATTGCTGCGCAGAAGCCGCCGGGCGTTGGTATTGGCGGCGACGATGGTGCCGTCCTCTTCCATGGCGAGCAGGTTCTGGCCGTTGACGTGGACCATCTCCCGGGAATTGCCGAAGCGGAAGACGTGCTTGTCGCGGTAGCGGCGCAGGAAATAGGCGTCCTCGATCATCCGCGCGTAGTGATTGACCAGCTGCAGGGCGAAGTTCTGACTGCTCTTGTCCGTCGGCGAGCGCAGCGCGGAGACGTCGAGCACCGCCAGCAGGTCCCCCTGGGGGCTGAACACCGGCGCGGATGTGCAGGTGAGGGTGATGTGGCTGGCGTCGAAGTGGTCCACGCGGTGACAGGTCAGGGCGACGCCTTCCTCGAGGCAGGTCCCCACGGCGCACGTGCCGGCGTGGCGCTCGTTCCAGTCGGCGCCGAGGTACAGCCCGGCCTCGCGCAGCGGGCGATCGTCGCGGGGGTTGCCCAGGTACTCGACGGTAATGCCGCGGTCGTCACAGAGCAGGAGCACGTAGTCGAGCTCCGCGATGTGTGCGTAGAGCTGCTCCACGCCGGAACGGGCCACGCTCAGGAATTCGTCGACGCGTTCGCGGTGCTCGCGTAGCCGCTCGTGGGTGACGATCCGCGCTGATTGCGGTCGGCTCGGATCCAGCCCGTACTCCCGTACACAGCGCTGCCAGGAGCGCGTGATGATGTCGGGTCTCTCGCCGGTTCCGGCGTTCGCCGGCTCATCGGCAGCACGGGCAAGAACCGTGTCGATGTGCGTGCGCTGTGCGGTATGCAGTGCCATATCGCCGCTGCCCTTCATCGTGGGTGACGGGGCATCCATGCTGCGCGGGGAGGTGCTCTCGTGCGGCCGTGGCGACGATACGCGGCACTCGGCTGACCGCGGGAATGTGCTCCCCGCGAGCCAAGGCACCGTGACGATCTCTCCTCCACTGGCCCCACCGGCAACACATCGCCCGTGGGATTTCCGTTCCGATCATTGTTGTACGCCGGAGCGGGGCGTCCCGTCCCCTGGCCGTAGCGTGCGTCGCGCTGGTAACCGGCTACCAGTATGACACAGGCGGATTCGGCGCTCCCCTGATCCGGCGCTGGTGCTTGGGTTGAGCACTTGCAGGCTCCGTGCCATCAGCGTGGGCCGGATGTATTCGGCAGACCACGGTATTCGCCGCCTGGCAGGAATGCGCCAAACGCTCACCGGCACGTTACAGGTGTGCGGGACGACCGTTACACGTGTAACGAGTGTAACGGTTCCGATCGTGTTGCCTCCCGTTCCGTGGGCGCTTGTCCCGATGCGGTGGACGCTCGCATTGCCGCTTGAAATCAATGCCCTAGACAATAGCCCGCCGTGAATTTCGGCTTCTGGCACGGAAGCTGCTAAAGGCATTTCACGACCAGCGTCAATGCGAAGTCGTCCAGCCCGGATCCGGTGCCCGTTGCCACCGCGACCGGGTAGATAAAGACATAGCGTACGGACGGCAATCCGCCGTACGGGATGGCACGAAATGCCATGCCCTTTGTGAGGAGGAGACAACCATGAAGACGCACACCAACGCCCTGGCAATGAGCCGAAGGGCATTTCTGCGCCGAAGCGGTAATCTGGCGCTCGGCGCCAGTGCCCTGGCCGTTTTGCCCACCAGCGTATTCGCCGGGGAATCACAGGCGCATTTCAACGCGACACTGTTACGCATGGCGCGTGACATTTATCCCCATGACGCGCTCGAGGACCGCTACTACTGGGAGCCGGTCAAGGGCGTGATCGACGGGCAGGTCGAGCTGCTTGCCGATGGCGTCAAGCGGCTCGATGCCAAGGCCCGGGAAGGGCACGGGCGCGTCTACCGGCATATCGCCACCGAGCCCGACCGTGTCCGGATTCTGCGTGCCGAGGAGAACGAGGCCTATTTTCAGGCCGTGCGCACGGCGCTGTTATTCGGCATTTACAACAACAAGTCGCTGTGGGAACCGTTTTTCGGCTACGAGGGGTCGTCCTGGGAAAAGGGCGGTTATATCAACCGCGGTTTCAACGACCTGGATTGGCTTTGAACGGCGTCGGAGGGGAGTGCTGAACAATGGCGGCGACATTCGATTACAACGATGATTCCGTTATCGTGATCGTCGGCTCCGGTGCCGGTGGCGGAACACTGGCCTACGAGCTAGCGCGCAAAGGCGTGAAAACGGTGGTTCTCGAGGCCGGTAAACGGTTCACCATGGCTGACATCGAGAACGACGAATGGGCGATGTTCAAGAAAATCTCGTGGCTGGACAAACGTATTTCCGCCGGCCCGTGGCATCACAGTGAAAACCATCCGAATCTGCCCGCGTGGATCGTCAAGGGGGTCGGCGGCAGCACCATCCACTGGGCCGGCGTGGCGCTGCGCATGCAGGAGCACGAATTCCGGATGCGCTCCGTCAACGGCGACATCGACGGCGCCAATCTTCTCGACTGGCCCATCCGCTACGACGAGCTCGCACCGTACTACGACCGCGCCGAGAAGAAGATGGGGGTGACCGGCAGCAAGGAAACCGGGTTGCCGTACCACCAGTGGCACAACTCGTTCAAGGTGCTGGCGGAGGGCGCGAAGCGGATCGGCTACAAGGAGATCAAGGCCGGTCCCATGGCGATCAATACCAAGCCTTATGACGGGCGCCCCGCGTGCCAGCAGATCGGCTTCTGCATGCAGGGCTGCCGCATCGGTGCGAAGTGGTCGACCATGTACACGGACATTCCCCGCGCCGAGCAGAGCGGACTGTGCGAGCTGCGGCCGGAGGCCATGGCGCTGAAGATCGAGCACAACGCCAAGGGACTCGTCACCGGCGTCGTCTATGCGGACAAGGACGGCAACGTTCAGCGTCAGAAGGCCCGGGCGGTGTGCGTGGCCGGCAACTCCATCGAGTCACCGCGGTTGCTGCTGAACTCCGCCTCCAGCCTATTCCCGGATGGTCTCGCGAACTCCTCGGGGCAGGTGGGCCGCAACTACATGACCCACACCACCGCGGGCGTGTACGCGATCATGCCCAAGCCGGTGAACATGTACCGCGGCACGACAGTGGCGGGCATCGTCTCGGACGAGTCCCATCACAATCCCGAACGCGGTTTCATCGGCGGCTACAAGCTCGAGATTCTCTCCCTCGGGGTGCCTTTCCTCTCGGCGTTCCTGGTGCCGGGCCCGAGCGGCTGGGGCCGGTCGGTCACCTCCGCCATGGAGCAGTACGACCACATGTCCGGCGTGTGGATCTGTGGTGAGGACCTGCCGGTGGAGAGCAACCGCATCACGCTCCACGACAGCGAGACCGACCAGTACGGCCTGCCGGTGCCCATCGTCCACAAAGGCGATCATCCCAACGACACACGCATGCGCCAGCACGCCTACGAGCAGACCGCCAAGTGCTACGAGGCCGTCGGTGCCACCCGCATCGTGAACCTGCCGCCATACCCGGCCAGCCACAACATGGGCACCAACCGCATGAGCGAAAAGCCTCGCGACGGTGTGGTGAACAAGTGGGGGCGTGCCCACGACGTCAGGAACCTGTTCGTCTCCGATGGCAGCCAGTTCACCACCAGCAGCGCGGAGAACCCGACGCCGACGATCGTTGCGCTCGCCATCCGGCAGGCCGATCACATCGCCGATCTGATGAAGCGCGGCGAGCTCTGAGCGTCGTCGGTGCCGGGCGTGCCGACTCAACGGATCCGACAGGAGAACAGGTGATGCAAGCGACCACCGAACAGTATCTCTGGATGTACGAAAGCATGCTGGTCAGCCGGCATCTCGAGGAGACCATCGAGGCGATCTACATGGAGGGGAAGAAGCCCGTGTTCAACATGGCGAACGGGCCGATTCCCGGGGAAATGCACCTCTCCAACGGCCAGGAACCCTGTGCCGTGGGCGTGTGTGCGCATCTGCGGCCGACCGACGTGGTCACTGCCACCCACCGCCCGCACCACATCGCCATCGCCAAGGGCGTGGACTTAAAGCGCATGGTCGCCGAGATCTTCGGCAAGAAGACCGGTCTCAGCGGTGGCCGCGGTGGCCATATGCACCTCTTCGACCCGGCGGTGAACTTCAGCTGTTCCGGCATCATCGCCGAGGGCATGGGGCCGGCGGTTGGTGCCGCGCTCTCGCGCCGGATGCAGAACAAGGAGGGGGTGGCCGTGGCGTTCCTGGGCGAAGGGGCCGCCAATCAGGGTGCTTTCCACGAGAGCCTCAACCTGGCCGCCGTGTGGAATCTGCCGGTGGTGTTCGTGATCGAGGACAACGCCTGGGGGATCTCGGTGGCGAAGAACACCGCCACCGCCGTACCGCGTAACGACGTTCGTGCCGCCGCCTACGACATCCCCGGCGTGTTCGTGCCGGACAACGATCCTACCGCGGTGTTCGAGGCCGCCGGCGAGGCCGTCGAGCGGGCCCGCGCCGGCGGCGGACCGACACTTATCGAGATTCAGACCTACCGCCTCGCCGGCCACTTCATGGGTGACGGCGAGGACTACCGCCCTGCCGGCGAGAAGGAGGCGCTGCTGGCCAAGGACCCGATTCCGCGCTTCCGCGACCGCCTGCTGGCCGACGGCGTGTTGACCACCGATCAGGACGGCCGCATCACCGCCCGCGCCCAGGCGTTGGTGGACGAAGCGGTGACCTTTGCCCGGGAAAGCGACTACCCGGCGCCGGAGGAGGCGCTGGAAGCGGTCTTCGTGTAACGGCAACGGCCACGGGAGGGACGAGGAAATGAGTGAAGCAGCAACCATGAACGCCGCGGTCTGGCACGGGCGGCGCGACATCCGGCTGGAGAACGTGCCGGTTCCGGGACGCCCGCAGGCCGGGTGGGTGCAGATCCGGGTCCACTGGTGCGGCATCTGTGGATCGGACCTGCACGAGTACGTGGCTGGCCCGGTGTTCATTCCGGTGGACCAGGCGCATCCGCTGACCGGCCTCAAGGGCAATTGCATTCTCGGCCACGAGTTCAGCGGCGAGATCGTCGCCACCGGCGACGGCGTGAGCGGGTTCGAGGTGGGCGACCGTGTCGCCGCCGACGCCTGTCAGCACTGCGGGGCGTGCCGGTACTGCAAGGAAGAACGCTACAACCTCTGCGAGCAGCTCGCCTTTACCGGGCTGATGAACAACGGCGCGTTCGCCGAGTACGTCAACGTCCCCGCCGATCTGCTCTACAGACTCCCCGACGGTTTTCCCACCGAGGCCGGCGCCCTCATCGAGCCGCTGGCGGTGGGTATGCACGCCGTCAGGAAGGCCGGCAGCGTGGTCGGGGAGACAGTGGTCGTGGTCGGCGCGGGCACCATCGGCCTGTGCACGATGATGTGCGCGAGAGCCGCCGGCGCTGCCCGGGTGATCGCGCTGGAGATGTCCTCGGCGCGCAAGCGGAAAGCCCGGGACGTGGGCGCGACGCACGTCATCGACCCCAGCGAGTGCGATGCCGTCAGCGAGGTGAAGCGTCTCACCGGCGGCTATGGCGCACCCGTTTCCTTCGAGTGCATCGGCCACAAGGACACCGCGCAGCTCGCCATCGACGTGATCCGCAAAGCGGGCAAAGCCGTGATGGTGGGCATCTTCGAGGAGCCCAGCGAGTTCAATTTCTTCGACGTCGTGGCCACCGAGAAGCAGATCATCGGCTCGCTGGCCTACAGCGGCGAGTTCGCGGATGTCATTTCGCTGATCGGTGACGGGCGCCTGGATGTGGCACCGCTCATCACCGGGCGGATCGAGCTCGGCAACATTCTCGAAGGTGGCTTCGAGGAGCTCGTCAACAACAAGGATCACAACGTGAAGATCATTGTCACGCCCAATTCGTCGCTCAATGCCCGGGCGAACGGTACCCAGCACAGTTGAGGAGGAGCGGCCATGACTGCCGTAGCCAGTAATGCGTCTGAAAAGAAGCTCACCATTGCCCGCGCAATGGCCGAAGCGACCGCCCAGGAGATGCGCATCGATGAGCGCGTGTTCGTCATGGGCGAGGACATCGGCCCTCTGGGCGGCGTGTTCGGCAACACCCGGGGGCTCCACGACGAGTTCGGTCCGGAGCGCATTCGCGATACGCCCATTTCGGAGACAGCGTTCATCGGTGCCGCGGTGGGTGCGGCTTCGGACGGCATGCGCCCCATCGTGGAGCTCATGTTCGTGGATTTCTTCGGCGTGTGCATGGACGCGATCTACAACCTCATGGCGAAGAACACTTACTTCGCCGGGGCCAACGTCAAGGTGCCCATGGTGCTGATGGCCTCGACCGGCGCCGGCTATTCCGACGCCGGGCAGCACTCCCAGTGCCTGTACGCAACGTTCGCGCACCTGCCGGGTATGAAGGTGGTGGCGCCGAGTAACGCCTACGACGCCAAGGGGCTGATGACCGCCGCGATCCGCGACGACAACCCCGTCGTCTACCTGTTCCACAAGTCCCTGCAGGGCATGGGGTGGCTCGGCACCGAGAAGGGCGCAACGGTGAGCTGCCCCACGGATGCCTACGAGGTGGAGATCGGGAAGGCGGCCACGGTGCGCGAGGGTACGGATGTCACCATCGTGAGCCTCGCCGCTGGTGTCCACCACGCACTGCGTGCTGCCGACGAACTCGCCGGCGACGGGGTGAGCGCGGAGGTCGTGGACCTACGCTCGTTGGTGCCCCTCGACCGCGATCACGTCTTCGAGTCCGTGCGCAAGACCGGTCGGCTCATCGTGGTCGACGAGGACTACCGCAGCTACGGGGTCACCGGCGAAATCATCGCCACCATAGCCGAGCGTGACGTGAGCGTGCTCAAGGCGAACCCGCGGCGGGTGGCGTTCCCCGATATCCCCATACCGTTCACCCGGCCGATGGAGCAGTGGGCGCTGCCGTCGGCGGAGAAGATCGTCAATGCATTCCGGGAGATGGAGAAGTGACATCCATGAGTGAGATCAAAGTGCCAACGGATCTGTGGGAGGACGACAACGAGGCCGTCATCACGTCCTGGCTGGTGGATGACGGTGCCGAGGTCGCCGCTGGCGACCTGGTCGCCGAGATCATGGTGGAGAAGGCGCAGCACGAGATCACCGCACCTGCCTCGGGAACCATTCGCCTGGGCAAGGAGGCCGACGAGGTGGTCGCCAAGGGCGACGTCATCGCCGTTATCGAATGAAGTCACGTCCACGAGGCCAGCTATGACGACCAACGGCTCGACGCAGACGGTCATCCCCCTCAAGGGAATGCGGGGGATGATCGCCGAGAAGATGCACAACAGTCTCGCGAGCACCGCGCAGCTCACCCACCACGCCGAGTGTGACGTCTCGGCATTGCTGCGCCGGCGCGGGTTGATCCGCGAGCACGGCGGTACGGCGTCCGTGCAGGACCTGCTCATGTATTACGTCACCGCCACACTGGTCGAGCATCCCGCGCTCAACGGCACCCTGGAGGACGGCGAGATTCGCCTGAGCGAAGCGGTACACCTGAGCATCGCCGTGTCGCTGGAAAACGGGCTGCTCGTCGCCCCGGCATTGTTCGATGCCCAGGCCATGAGCCTGGAAGCGCTGGCCACGGCCCGCCGCGAGCTCACGGAGCGGGCTCATGCCGGCAAGCTCTCCGTGAAGGAAATGACCGGCGGGACCGCGACGGTGAGCAATCTCGGCCTCACGCGGGTGCGGTTCTTCACACCCATCCTCAATGCCCCGCAGATCGCCATCGTCGGCATCGGCGGCACCGAGGAACGGCTCACCCGGGCGCCGGACGGGAGCATTGCGGGACGACCGTATATGGGGCTGTCGCTGACCTTCGACCATCGAGCGGTCAACGGCGCGCCGGCGGCGGCGTTCCTGGATGCCCTGTGTCAGCGCATCGAGCAGGCACCGGAGCCGTCATGATGGCCGCGACGCAGCAATCGACATGCCCGGCGTGCGAGCCGACGGCGCTGACTCACCTGGGCGTGGTCGAGGGACTGGCACTCGAACGGGCGTTGCTCGGCGAGGTGACCGCGGGTGCGATCGCCGCCGACGTGCGCATCTGGTGTTCGGCCGACCGCGCGCTGGTGGTGCCGCGGAGCCTCGCCAAAGGGCGACGGTTCGCGCGGGCGAGCGCGGTGCTCGAGCGTCTCGGCTATCCCGTGGTCGTGCGCGAGAGCGGCGGCGACGTGGTGCCCCAGGCGCCGGGGGTATGCAACGTCGCCGTCGCGTTCTCTTCGTCGCCTCGCGCCACCGGAGGGCGACTCAGCGTGGGCGCGGCCTACGAAGTGCTCTGTACACCGCTGGCCTGGTGGCTGCGCCGGCAGGGCGTGGCTGCCGATGTCGGCCCGGTGCCGGGGGCATTCTGCGACGGACGCTTCAACGTCACCATCGGCGCGCGCAAGGTCGCCGGCACCGCGCAGCGCTGGCGTCAGACACCCCGTGGCGGGCAGGCGGTGCTGGCGCATGCGGCGCTCATGGTGGACGTGGACATCGACGAGCTGGTGAGCGTGACGAACATGTTCTACCGGCTTTGTGGCCTCGATCGTCGGTGCGAGGTGGCGAGTCACACCACGCTCGCCGTTGCCCTGAGGGATGCCGGCGGCGGGTCTCTGATGCTGGATGCGCGCTTGCAGGGCCTTCTGACGCTCTACCGGGATTGCCTGTCTCCGAGGGCGGGGCCGGTACTGGTCACCGTTTGAGGCCGGTTGCCCGCACGCGGGCGGTCGGTGGTAACCAATGACCAACGAGAGGAGGAGCTCATGACGCTCGACAACCAGGTAGCGCTGGTCACCGGTGGTGGCCGCGGGATAGGGCGGGGCATCGCCCTGGCGCTGGCAGGTGCCGGTGCCGATGTGGCCGTCGCCGACATCGATGCCGACATCGCCGGCGAAAGCGCCGAGGCCGTCAGGCAGACCGGACGTCGGAGCGTGGCTTTGACCGTGGACGTGACTGATCCGGAGTCGGTCACGGCGATGGTCGCCGACGTGGAGAAAGCGCTCGGGCCACTGGCGATCGCGGTCAACAATGCCGGCATCATCAGCATCAAGTCAGTCGGCGAGATCGCCGTGTGCGACTGGGACAAGCTCATGAACGTCAATGCCCGCGGCGTGTTCCTGTGCACGCAGGCGGAGGTAACCGCCATGCGCCCGAGGGGGTTCGGCCGCATCATCAACGTCGCCTCGATCGCGGGTAAGGTCGGCTTTCCGGATCTCTCCCATTACTCGGCGTCCAAATTCGCGGTGATCGGTTTCAGCAACGCCGTGGCGAAGGAGGTGGCGCAGGAAGGAATCACCGTCAACGCGCTCTGCCCGGGAATCGTGGGCACCGGCATGTGGCGTGGCGAGGATGGGCTTGCCGGGCGCTGGCGGCAGCCCGGCGAGGGCGAGGCGGAGTCCTGGGAACGCCACCAGAAAACCCTGCTGCCCCAGGGGGTGGCTCAGACCCCGGAGGACATGGGTGATCTGGCCGTCTACCTCGCCGGTGCGAGCCACGTCACCGGCCAGGCGATCGCCGTGGACGGCGGCTTCTCGCTCTGAGCCGGACGGACGCATCCCCGACCGGCGCGCATGTGCCCCTCCCGGGAAGCGCTGATGGGGCCGTGACGGCCACCGTGGCGCCCTTGGTGGGATGGAACAGCATCCATCGACGCTTCCCTCGTTCGCCGGAGTCCGTCAGCGGCTCCGGCAGTTTTTTTCCGCTTGTTGTCTCTGCAGTTGAACGGCTCATCGTTCGGGACATCCGCTCGCGGTCAGCCCCCGGCATGAAATCCGCTCTGGCATTCCCTATATCCCGCAGGTGGGGGCGGCGATAGCACCCGTGGTGACATCGTGATCGCCTTTGCGGCGTTCGGTCTCGTGGATCGGCTGTTCCGGGGAGCCGGCATCCCGGGAGCCGCAACGCGATCCACTCTGCCTTCATCGATACGTCGGCGGGCCGGGGTCCGGATCGGAGCCGTGGACGCAGCCCACGGCAATGTCACGCAGCAGCGCCGTCGATTTCCGAACACGACCGCATTCCCTTGAGGGGCGGGCATGTCAGCCAGCGCTTCGTGCTCGCTGACCTACGAGGACGCGGTCGCGCTTACTCCATGAAGGCGCGCCAGCAGCGACCGCGCCCGCTTCCGGCGGATACATCCCGCTTCGCTCCCGGTGCTCGACGTGACCGACGGCGAAGTCCCGTAGGTCGGCTGCTCTTGGCAGCCGACGCCACCGAGGCCCGGAACGGCAATGCGACCCGCGCCGGAATTCCCGACACCTCGCACGCGGGGTGTAACTGTCGGGTCAGGATCGCAATCGCCTTTGCGGCGTTCAGGTGTAACGCAACGACTGTAATGCGTGAGTCGATCGTAACGCGGGTGCGCTTGTCTTTTGTCCTTTGAAATCAATTGGTTGGTATTTTCTTGCTGAGATGAAGCCGTGGCACGGCGGTTGCAAAAACGGTTGCGACGTTCCCGCGCGGAGCGTTTGCACGAGAAAAACACGTCTCAGAAATTCGGAGGAGAGAAAATCCCATGAAACGACGTTTGCTTCGAGCCCTGGCTGTTACTGCGGCAACCATCTCGTTCGGAATATCGGTGTCCGCTCATGCGGAACTTCCCGGCATGCGCGGCAGCCAGCATTTCGGGTTCACCGTTCCCGACCGCGAGGCGGCGGTCGATTTTTTCGTGAACGTCATTGGCTGCGAGGCGTTCTTCACCATCGGACCGTTCGGGCCCTTCGATGACAATTGGATGGAGGTCAATCTGAACGCGCACCCGGAGGCCACGATTCCGGCCGCGCACCTGGTGCGTTGCGGTAACGGCACCAACCTGGAGATCTTCGAGTACACCGCGCCGGACCAGCGCAAGGTTCAGCCGCGTAACAGCGACTACGGCGGCCACCATATTGCCTTCTACGTCGACGACATGGATGAGGCGGTCGCGTACCTGAAGGATCAGGGCGTGAAGGTGCTCGGCGAGCCGCACACCTTCACCGAGGGGCCGATGAAAGGGCTCACGTGGGTGTACTTCATGGCGCCCTGGGGCATGCAGCTCGAGATCGTGAGCGCGCCGTACGGTATGGGCTACGAGCAGTCCACCGGTCGGCGCCTGTGGGACCCGCGCCACTGAGACCATGCGCTCCCCGACAACGGCGGCGGTCTATGCCGCCGCCGGCTCGTTTTTTCCCCTGTACCGCCCGGCAAGGGCCAGCACCAGGCTGCCGATGCCCAGTAGCCAGATTGCGAGACCCAGCAGCGCGCCCACGTACGGAATGATCTGCAGGAGCACAATCGCCAGCAGCGCCATGACGAAAGCGGTTATGACCGCGCGGCGGCCCGGCGTGTCGGTTCGGCGCCAGCGCCGCACGCCCATGTGCCCCACGGCGGCGACGCCGTTGACGTAACCCACCAGAAGCATCACCGGATACAGTGCCAGAATGGCCAGACCGAGTGGCAGCCCGACGAGGGTGATCATTGCCAGCACCGCCACGAATGGCGTGACGATGAGTGCTGCGATGCCCAGACCCAGTGACGTTAGCATTCGACGCGTGCCGTTGCCCGCCGCCTCGCCGGAGAAAACCGGAAAGCCCAGCAGGTAGACCGCTCCCACCACGAGCATGCTCAGGCCGAAGACGATCCCCGCGCCCACGTTCACTCCGTCGTCGGTGTGGGCGCCTTCCTCCCCGGTGTCAGGGCGGGTGGATCGGGTCATGTCGCCCTCGATGATCGCGCCGTCGGCAATCGCCGGGTCCTCGCCGCCGTGATAGTGGAAAGCCCCGCGGATGTGGGCGCTATCGAGCACCCGTACTTTCTCCGCGTAAACGGTGACGTCGCCGTCCACCGTGCCGCCGATCACGACCTGCTGTGCGGCCGCCTTCAACTCGCCGCCGACATTGCCGAGCACCTGAACCTCGCGGCCGGCCATCCAGGCCCAGCTTCCGGTGCTGCCGTCCGTGCTCAGGGTCACGGTCTCACCGGCGGCGACGACATGCCCGCCGACACCCTCGGCGATGGTGACCAGTCGGCCGACGGTCCGCAGGTCGTCGGCGATGGGCGCATTGACGCTGACGGTCTCCGCCGCCGTGATGACGTCCTCGTCCACGGCCTCGGTGATCGTCACACGCTGGCCGGCGGCGGCGAGGTCGCCCTGCACGCGGGCGGCGATCTCGACGGTGCGGGCGGCGACGTAGAAGTCGTCGGGGATGGTGCCCCGTTTGACGATGGTCTCGCCGAACTCCTGCGCCGCTGCGGTGGTGATCAGGCCGGCAATGGCCAGGAGCATGACGATGGCGGGCAGGCGCATGGATCTTTGATGCCGCATTGTCTGTGCGTCCTCTTCATTCGCGTCCGGACCGGCCTAACGCGACGCCATCAATGACCCGCCGGCTGCCATGAACAGACCACCCGTGGCGCGGTTGAACGCTCTGACTCGCCCGGGCCGGCTGAACCAGCGCCCCAGGCCCGAGCCCATGGCAGCGTAAACCGACATCAGGGTGGTATCGATCACCAGCCAGGTCAGTGCCAGCACGGCGAATTGGGGCAGTTGCGGTGCGCCCGTATCGACGAAATTGGGAAACAGCGCGGCGAAGAACAGGATGTCCTTGGGGTTGCTGATCCCTACCGTGAAGCCCCGGCGGAACAGCCTGCCGGCCGACGCCCCGTGCGATCGTGAATCCGTGCCGTCGGTGGTGGCGAACGACGGTGGCCGCGGCTGCGCCAGCCAGGCCTGCAGGCCGAGGTAGACGAGATAGGCGCCGCCGACGAGCTTGAGCAGGGAGAATGCCGTCTCCGAGGCGGCCAGGATTGCCCCCAGGCCCAGCGCGGAAACCAGCATCAGCACCAGGGAAGCCAGGGTGCCGCCGATCACGGTGGCGCTCGCCTGGTGGCGGCCGAAGGCCAGGCCATGGCTGGTGCACAACAGCGCGACCGGCCCGGGAAAGACGATCAGGGCCGAGATCACGCCGACGTAGGTCACCCATGTCATCCAGGTCACAGATACTAATTCGGCCACAGGCAATGCCCCGTGTCAGAGCGCTTGTGCGGCCCGGCTGCAAGGCGCGCGAGCGAAGGCGTGGCGAGGCTCACGTCGAGTGAGCGCAACGCCGCAGCCGGGCCGCACAAGCGCTCCTTCGGGCGAGCCTGTCGGGCGCTCTCGCAAGGCGCGAGGCGCGTGGTGTAGCAAGGCCTACATGAGCGACGAGCAACGCCGGGAGAGCACCCGACAGGCTCGCTGACACGGGGCATTACCTGTGATCGGATTAGTAACTCCCTTGCCGGATACCGGCCGATCGTCGACGGATTGACTGTTGCGGACGCCTCCGTCATCGCGGACCACGTCGCATTGCGTATCAGGATGTTTTCACGGTGGCGTCCGGACGTCGACCCCGGTGAGGCGCGAATGCATTCGATGAGGTTGATTTGCGTCAACGCTGGCACAGGGGGCAGGGGCGATAGTGCATGCGCTCACACACCATAGGGAGGCACGCCTCGGTGGCTCGACGTATCACCATTATCCAGGGGCATCCCGACCCGGCCGGGGGGCACCTCTGCCATGCCCTCGCCGACGCTTACGAATCCGGGGCCGTGGCCGCCGGCCACCAGGTACGCAGGGTCGAGGTGGCCCAACTGGATTTCCCGCTGCTGCGACGGCAACGCGAATTCGACGCCGGTGAGCCGCCCGAGGGCATCACCGCGGCGCAGCAGGCCATCGAGTGGGCGGAGCATCTGGTGATTGTCTACCCGCTGTGGCTCGGCACCATGCCGGCGCTGCTCAAGGCGTTCTTCGAGCAGACCCTGCGGCCGGGCTTCGTCTTCGGCGCCAAGGTCAGGGGGCGGCCACAGAAGCGGCTCAAGGGGCGCTCGGCGCGCATCGTGGTGACCATGGGTATGCCCGCATTCGTCTACCGCTGGTATTTCGCCGCGCACAGCCTGCGCAGCCTGGAGCGCAATATTCTGAAGTTCTGCGGCGTCGCACCGGTGCGTACACGGCTTTTCGGCATGGCCGGTGGTGCCGGCGAGCGGCGGAGTGAACGCTGGCTGGCCGGCATGCGTGTTCTGGGCGGCAAGGGCCGCTGAATCGCTCCGCCTCGGGGGGGGGGCGTGTCAGCGGCCGTCCCGCTTCCCGAGCTCTATGTCAGGCCGAGCGCCCTGGCGTGGTGATGCAAGTGATCGCCGATGAGGGTGGCGATGAAGTAGTAACTGTGGTCGTAGTCCGGCCAGCGCCGCAGGGTAAGTGGGTGATCGGCCTCGTGACAGGCACGCTCCAGAGCGTCCGGGCGTAGCTGTTCGTCGAGGAACTGGTCGCTCTCCCCCTGATCGACGAGCAGGGGCAGACGCTCCTCGGCGTGTGGAATCAGACGACAGGCATCGTAATCGTGCCAAAGCGTGCGGTCTTCCCCCAGGTACCGGGAGAACGCCTTCTCGCCCCACGGCACCTCGGACGGGTTGCACACGGGGGCGAATGCGGAGACGGCGCGGTAGGCGCCGGGGTTGCGCAGCGCGCATACCAGGGCCCCGTGTCCGCCCATGGAATGGCCACTGATGCTGCGGTCCGTGGTCACGGGCAGGTTTGCCTCCACCAGCGCCGGCAGCTCGTCGACCACGTAGTCGTACATGCGGTAATGGCGCCGCCATGGATCCTGCGTGGCATTGACGTAAAAGCCTGCGCCGGAACCGAAATCATAGTCGTCGTGTTCGCCGGGCAGGTCGGTGCCGCGGGGGCTGGTATCCGGGCAGACGATGGCCATGCCGAGCTCCGCGGCGAGGCGCTGGGCACCCGCTTTCTGCATGAAGTTCTCGTCGGTGCAGGTGAGCCCGGAGAGCCAGTAGAGCACCGGCACGGGGCCGTGCTCGGCCTGGGGCGGCAGATAGGTGCCGAAGATCATGTCGCAATCGAGCGCGCGCGCGTGGTGGCGATAGCGGGTCACCCAGCCGTCGAAGCAGCGGTTGCGCGAGACGATCTCGAGCGTTGCCGGTTCTGCCATGGTGTGCTTGCTCCAACCGATTGTGTGATGCGCCGGGGCGCGAGGCGCCCCGGCGGCCGCGAATTGCTAGTACTTGATGACCGATCGGATGCTCTCGCCGGCGTGCATGAGCTCGAAGGCGCGGTTGATGTCCTCGAAGCCCATGGTGTGGGTAACGAACTCGTCGATCTTGAGCTCGCCGTTCATGTAGCGCTCGACGTAGCCCGGTAGCTGACTGCGCCCCTTGACGCCCCCGAAGGCGGAACCGCGCCATACACGCCCGGTGACGAGCTGGAAGGGGCGTGTGGAGACCTCCTCGCCGGCACCGGCGACCCCGATGATCGTGGACTCGCCCCAACCCTTGTGACAGCACTCCAGCGCCGAGCGCATGGTCTGCACATTGCCGATGCATTCGAACGAGTAATCCACGCCGCCGTCGGTCATTTCGGTGACGACTGCCTGAATGCTGGCGTCGTGGTCCTTCGGGTTGACGCAGTCGGTGGCGCCGAGCTGGCGGGCGAACTCGAATTTCTCCGGATTGATGTCGACGGCGATGATGCGTTCGGCCCTGGCCATCACCGCGCCCTGGATCACGCTAAGCCCCACGGCACCCAGGCCGAACACGGCCACGGTGCTGCCGGGCTCCACCTTGGCGGTGTTGAGCACGGCGCCCACACCGGTGGTGATGCCGCAGCCGAGCAGACAGACCTTCTCCAGCGGCGCCTCCTTGCTCACCTTCGCCACCGCGATCTCCGGCAGCACGGTGTATTCCGAGAAGGTGGACGTACCCATGTAGTGGTGGACCGGGCGGCCGTCGATGGAGAACCGGCTGGTGCCGTCCGGCATGAGGCCCTGGCCCTGGGTGGTGCGTATCGCCGAGCAGAGGTTGGTCTTGCCCGACCGGCAGTACTGGCATTCGCCGCACTCGGGAATGTACAGGGGCACCACGTGGTCGCCCGGCGCGACACTGGTCACGCCCGCGCCGACGTCCTCGACGATGGCCCCGCCCTCGTGGCCGAGAATCGCCGGGAAGTTACCTTCCGGATCGGCGCCGGAGAGGGTGAACGCGTCGGTGTGACAGACGCCGGTGGCGACGTTCCTCAGCAGGACCTCACCGGCCTGCGGGCCGGCCACGTCCACTTCGACGAGATCGAGTGGCTTGCCCGGCTCCCAGGCGATAGCGGCACGGGATTTCATGAGACCTCCTGCGAGCGTGTCGTGTTGGCGGTGACTTGCACCGGAGTGTATAGATCGCAAAAAGCGGTAAAAATTGGGAAGATCGCATTAGTCTTTTGCACTGGAGCAATAATGGCTCGTTGGGACAGCGTCGAGGCGTTCGTCAGCGTCGTCCAGCACGGCGGCTTCTCCGCGGCTGCCCGCGTCACGGGGGCGTCGCCGTCGTATCTCAGCCGGGCGGTCAGCCAGCTCGAAACCCGCCTGGGCATGCAACTGCTCTATCGCACGACCCGCCAGATTCGCCTGACCGATAGCGGACGGCGTTACTTCGAGGACTGCCGCGAGCTCATCGCGGGACTGGAGGCGGCGGAGCGCTCGGCGCAGGCCCTGGAGGCGGCCCCGCGCGGGCACCTGCGTCTGAGCTGCGCCACGCACTTCGGCGAGCGTTACGTGGCACCGGCGCTCAACGATTTCCTGCTGCGTCATCCGCAGGTCAGTGCCGAGCTGACGCTGACCAACCGCATGGTGAATCTCATCGACGAGGGCTTCGACCTCGCAATCCGGCTCGGCACGCTGCGGGATTCGAGTCTCGTTGCCCGCCGCCTCGCGCCGCGCCGGCTCTATGTCTGCGCCGCTCCCGGCTATGTCGAGCGTCAGGGGGCGCCGGGCTCGCTGGACGAGCTCGCCGGTCACCATTGCCTCGTCGGCTCCACCGACTACTGGACGTTCTCGGTCGGCGGACAGCGCGAGGACCGTCGTGTGCGCGGTCGCCTGCGCTGCAACAGCGGTCCCGCGCTGCTGGATGCGGCGCTCAAAGGGCTCGGCCTGGCCCAGTTGCCGGAGAACTACGTCCTCACGCATCTGGATCGCGGCGATCTCGTGGAGGTGCTGGGCGAGCATGCCTACGCGCAGGCCGGCGTCTACGCGGTGTACCCGTGGAGCCGGTATCCGGTACCCAAGGTCCGCGCGCTGGTGGCTTTCCTGGTGGAGCGATTCGCCGGGCGGGCGCCGTGGTCACGGTGAGCGTGCCCGTCAGTCGTGGCGTTTTCCGCCTATGACGAATGCCCGCAGCGAATCGCCGTGACGGGCCGCGAGGGTCTGGACCCGCTGGAGCAACGCTTCGTTTACCCGGTGGCCGGCGGGTAGCAGGAGAAAGCCCTCCGGTGTGGTGAGGTCCTTGGCGAGAACCATGCCGGGCTGCAGATCAGTGACGGGAATGCCCTCGTGCGTGCCCTCGTCCGCCGGCTGGCGCTGCTTGTACCAGCGGAAGAACGCATTCACCGCGCGTGGGTCGAAGCGCTGGCCGCGTTCGCGCAATATGAGATCCCGTGCGTCGCTCTCGGTGAGCCGGCGGCGGAGAATGTGTCCATGCATCGCCTCGTCGAAGGTATCGATGACGCTGAGAATGCGGGCGGCGATGGGGATATCGTTCCCACTCAGCCCGTCGGGGAATCCGCGACCGTCGAAGCGTTCGTGGTGTGCCCGTACCAGCCGTGCAACGCCCTTCAGTGCAGTGCTGGCGTTGAGCAGCGATTCGCCGATTTCCGGGTGGCGGTGGAATTCCTTGGCCCCATTGCCAATCAGGCGGGACTGGGGGGTGCGTTGAACGTCGTCCGGCAGGGCAATCTCGCCGATATCGTGCACTTTTGCCGCGAGGACCGCCTCGGCGATGCGGTTCTCGTCCAGGCGCAGGTGGTGGCCGAACTCTTCCATCAACTCGGCCACGCGCTCGCCGTGGCCCCTCTTCGCGGGTGTTTCCAGCGCTAGAAGGCCGTGGCAGAGCTCGCGGAGCTCCGCCGCTATGGGAGCGCTCGAGTGTTCCGTTGTTCGCAGCGCGTCGGCGGAGCGTACGTGCTCGAATACCTGAAGCGCGGCGGCCAGTGTCGTCTGTAGCTCCTCCGGCGACCAGGGCTTCTCGAGCAACGCGAAAACCTGCCCTTCGTTGATGGCACGGCGGCTGACGTCATAGTCGCCATAGGCAGTGAGCAGGATGCGGGCGATGGTCCGGTCACGTTGCGCGAAGCGGGCGAGCAGGGTAACGCCGTCATCGCTGCCCAGGCGGAAGTCGCAAATCACGGCATCGATCGTGTGCGCGTCCAGGACGGACTCCGCTCCCGCGGCGTCGGTGGCCGTGTGGACCTCGTAACCCTGGCGGCGGAGCTCGCGGCGCAACGCCGAGACGACGTTGGCCTCGTCATCGACGCACAGTACCGAAGCGGGGCGTTGGGTCGTGGCCTGCGACTCGGTCACTTGCGTTGCCGTCGTTTCATCCATGGCGCTCGTCTCCGCCGGTGCCGCGTTGTTGCTCGCCCGATGGTTCGTCGCCGCGCTTGTCTCCGGTCAGCGCTGTAATGTCCAGCGCTTCCCGCTCGACCTCCAACTCGTCGATGCGGCTTTGCATCGTCACCGCCTGGGCCGCGAACCGATCCACGGTCTCCTCCAGGGCGCGGATCTTCATGCGCTGGTTCTCGAAGCCCTGGGACTGCGCCATGAGCTTGCGTATCTGGCGACGGTTGCGGTGACTCTCGTTCTCGAAGAGCTTCAGTGATTGTTCCCATTTGGCGAGCTGTTGTTCGAGCTCGCGGATCTTGGCGGTGTAGTGGCGCTCGAGCTGCTCGCGGCTGAGCTCCGACTTCTCCAGCTGTGTCTTCAGGCTGTCGATGACCTGGCGCTGCTCGGTGATCGACGTCAGAAGATGCTGGTACTCGGAGTCCAGGCGCTCCCCCGAGCGCTCCACCAGCCGTTGCTGGCGTGCGAGGTTGCGTGGCGCTTCGGCCTGGGACTGTGCCACGCCCGGGCGTGCCTCGAATGGGGCGATGTCGCCACGGTCCAGGTACTCGTCCAGCGGCCGCCGCGCCATCTCGTAGGCCTCCAGGTGTGCGTCGACCCGTTCGCCGCGGGCGCTGTCGTCCACGAATTCCTTTCGTAGCGCCGTGCGCAGGTTGGAGCTCGCGCGCCTTTCCTCGACCGTGGCGCTATGCATCTCGTTGAAGCGTTGCCGGTAGCCTTCCAGTGTGTCGATGCGGTCACGCAGCCGCTTCATCTCCACTTCCCGGTTGTGTTCGGAGTAGGCGTCCGATGACGCCGGCGGCTCCGGTTGGGGCGATGTGCCGGAGCGGCTTTGCCCGGCGCTGGCGTTCCGGGACTGGGCCAGGGCGGATGCGAGCGCCTGCTCTGCCTTGTCCCAGCGTGCCAGGTGCGTGCCGAGGTACTCCTCGCGTGCCTGCCAGTGTTCCGAAGGGGGGCCCTCGAGGGCGAGCAATTCCGTACGCACGAGATCATAACGGAGCTGAAGCATGACCAGCGCCGGATCGTGCCCTTGCTCCAGTACCCGCAGCCGGTCGAGATCCGGCGGATTGCCATCCCAATGTTCCCGGTAACGCTCGGCCAGCGCTTTCGCCTGTTGGTGGAGGTATTCCGAGAAGTGTTCGTGGCCGTCTGGCAGCTCACTGCTGCGCGAGGCCTTCATGCGACGGCGCTGGTGCAGAGCCCATATGGACAGAGCCACGACAACGACCAGCAACACCGCGACCGCATCGGCCAGGCCGATGACCATTCCAATCAGCTGGTGCCGGCTAAATGAATCCATTGGCAATTAATCCCGGCGGCGGCATGAGCGCGGCGGCTTCATACCTATTGAACGGCCACTTTTCATAGACCTTAATAGGACATCAATGCGGCGTCGATCACACATCGTTGCAGTAGTGGCCTCGATTCAGGGCATTGCCGCCACCGGAAATGGCGACGGGGGATAACCGATGACACAGTCCTCGCGGTACAGGTCGGCGTTGCGGATCGTTGCATCCGGTGCGTGGGCATGGCCGTTGTCCGGCGCCGCGGCGGTGCAGGACAGCGCAGTTGCGGCGGTTCTTTCCCATCCAGAGGCGATGCTCGCGCTCGTGGCGGTCATGGTCGTTGCGGGAACGGGCTGGTGGTGGCACCGGCGCCGCCGGGCGGGGGCGGGCGATCGGGTCAGGGAGCTGAATTGCCTGTATGCGACCGCCGCGGCGCTGACCGCGGGCGCACCGCGCAAGCAGACGCTCGAGGCGCTTCTGGCGGCCTTGCCCGACGGCTTTTCCGAACCCTCCCGGGTCGAGGTCAGGCTCAGTCTCGACGGTGAGGAGCACCAAACGGCGGGCTGGCGGGATGCAACGGGGGACGGCGGGGCGTTCATCGGCGCCGATGTGAAGGCCGGCGATACACCATTCGGACGTCTCGAGGTTGCGTACCGGCCGGATCGTCGCGGGCGTTCCCCCGCTTTCCGGGCGGAGGAGACTTGGCTGCTGGAGAGTGTGGCCCAGCAGGTGGTGGTCTATCTCGAGCGTGACCGGGCGCGTCAGGCGTTGCGCCGGAGCAAGACACGACTGAGGCAATTGATGGATACGGCGACAGAAGGCATATGCCATCTGCGCGCCGATGGTCGTGTCCGGTACGCCAATCGCCTTTTCCTGGAGCTGCTCGAGGCACCGGCGTGCGATGTCGTTGGCCGTTCCATCTATGAGTTGGTGCCGGCGGACATCGCCCAACGGCTCCGCGAGGGATTCCGGCAGGGGCGGCGAGGCGACACCCTGCGCTATGAGCTCTATACCGAGCGCGTCGAGGGGCAACCGCACTGGCTGTTGGTGTCGGCATCCATGGAATACGATGACAACGGCTCGCTCGCCGGTGTCTTCGCCATGGTGACCGACATCACCGAACAGAAACTGGCCACACAGCGGGCGGAGGAGGCATGCGAGCGCCTGGAAGCGCTGCAGGGGCGCATGATGCGCACCGAAAAGCTCGCCTCCATCGGACAGCTCGCCGCCGGCGTCGCTCACGAAATCAACAATCCGCTCGCCTATGTGAAGTCCAACCTGGGTACGCTGCGCGAGTACCTGCGTTACCTCACCGACGCGGTCACCGCGGCAGGCGTTGTCGACGAGCAACTCGATTTCGTACGCGACGACCTGCCCGAGCTGCTCGACGAATGCGAAGACGGGCTGCGCAGGGTCACCACCATCATCGCCACACTCAAGGGGCTCGCCCGGGACGGAGCCGGGGACTGGGGGGCGACCGATGTCAACGAAGCCGTCACCGATGCCCTTCGTATCGTCAGCCCCAGCCTCTCCGGTCGGGGAGAGCTCACGCGTGAGCTCTCGCAATTGCCTTCCGTCGAGGGTTCGTCGTCGCAGCTCGCGCAGGTGTTCGTCAACCTGCTCACGAATGCGATGAAGGCGCTGGGCGACTGGGGGCGCATTCGCGTGGCCACTTGGTATGACGCGAGTGCCGGCTACGTCATGGTGGAAGTGGCGGATAACGGCGAGGGCATACCGAAGGAAGCGCTGAACCGAATCTTCGATCCCTTCTACACCACCGCCAACGCCGGCGAGGGCACGGGGCTCGGACTGGCAATGGTTCATACTATCATCGAGCGCCACGGGGGCAGCATTGACGTTGCGAGCGAGCCGGGGCAGGGCACCACCTTCCGTCTGGCTCTGCCGGCGTAGCCCCGCCGATGCTCACTGGGACAGCCGGGGCTGGTGGCGGTCGTCGTGGCGGCGGTAGTGCGCATGAATGGCACTCGGCGGTGCCGGGCGGTGGAAGTAGTAGCCCTGCATGAAGTCGCAACCGAGCGCACGCAGGTGGCTGGCCTGGGCCGCGGTTTCGACGCCTTCGGCGATCGTGACCAGGGAAAGCGCCCGCGCCATGGCGATGATGCTGCGGGTGATGGCGTCGTCGGCCTTGCGTTTGGGCAGCCCCTGTACGAACGATTGATCGAGCTTGAGTCCGTCGACGCGGAGGTCGCGAAGGTAACTCAGGGACGAATATCCGGTGCCGAAATCGTCGATGTAGATGCGCATGCCCGCTTCGCGCAGCACTGCGATGGTGGCCCCGGCGGTGGCGTGATTCTGCATCAGCGTGCTCTCGGTGATCTCCGTGGCGAGCCGCGCCGGAGGCACACCGTGACGCTCCAGCAGCTCGAGTGTCCTTTCGGCGAGTTGCGGGTCCGCGAACTGCTGGGCGGAGAAGTTGATCGCGATCCTGGCCTCGCTGAGCTCGTCACAGAACCATCGCTTGATGTCCCGGCAGGCGTTGTCGAGCACGGTCTCGGCGATTGCGCCCATCAAGCCGCTTTCCTCGGCCACGGGGAGAAATTCGTCGGGGCCCATGACGCGTGACGGGTGACGCCAGCGCACCAGAGCTTCCAGCGCGCTCACGCCGAAGTCGTCCGCTTTGACGATGGGCTGGTAGAAATTGCGCAGCTGGCCGGTGTTCAGGGCCTGGCGCAGGTCGGAGGAGATTTCGATGAACTGGCGCGCCTCGTGGCCCAGGGCTTCGGTGTAGAAGCGGTAGTTGTTCCGGCCGTGGCGCCGGGCGTCGCCGACGGCGGCCTCGGCGCTGCGCAGGAGCTCGTCGGCGGTCGCGCCGCAGGTGGGAAAGAGGCTGATGCCGATGCTGGTGGTGACCGTCACGCGGGTGTCGATGACCCGGAAAGGCGAGGCGAGCATCGCTTTCAGCTCTTCAGCGACCAGCGCGGCGTCGGTGGCATCCGTGGGCGCGTCGAGCAGCACCAGGAAGCTGTCGCCGGTGTGGCGGGCGATCAGTGTTCCGTCCGGGAGGTTGCTACGCAGCCGGCTTGCGACCTGTGCCAGCACTTCGTCGCCCAGCGCATGACTGAACGATTCGTTGATGCGGCGGAAATCGTTGAGGTTGAGCATCACCACGGCGCAGCGATCGGTATCGGCGTTCATGTGGCCGAGGCGCTGTTCGAGCTCGCCGGCGAAGTAGTCACGGTTCGGCAGCCGGGTGAGGGCATCGGAGCTGGCGAGCTGGTGGATCTGCTCGGCGTAGGCATCGAGCCTCGAGACGTCGGCGAAGCAGCAGAGATAGCGGGTGTTGCCGCCGGCGTCGCTCAGGCGCGTGATATTACCGATCAGCGGATAGCGCTCGCCGTTGCGCCGGTGGGAGTCGACCCGTCCGTACCAGATTCCCGAATGATCGAGCGCTTGCGTGATTTCGGCGGCCAGGGCCGGGTTGTTGCGCATCGCCTGGGCAAACGGCGGCAGCTGGCCCTGGACATCGCTGACCGGGTACTGGGTGATGCGCTCGAAGTTGTGGTTCCCCCAGATCAGGTGCCAGTCGTGGTCCAGCAGGATCACGCCGTCGGAAACGTTCTGAAGCACGGTGCGGGTGATTCGGCGCTCGAAGCCGGCTTTGGTCTTGCGGAAGACCAGGTGGCGCCGCTGCGACGGGCCGTCCACAGCGGGGGCGTCACTGCCCAGTGCGACCCACGTGTGCTCGCCGGTCTCGCGACGTATGGCAAGGCAACAGCTCAGTGCCCCCCGGGTGAGCGCGTCTTCGAATGCGTCGTACCAGCGTGACCCCCCGGGTTCGACGAGTGTGCGCAATGGTTGGCCACGGAGTGTTTCTCCGGAGTAGCCGAGCAGCCGCTGTGCCGGCTCGTTGGCGTCGTCGATGCGCCAGTCGTCGGCGGTGAACGTGACAACGGCGTCGTCCGGGTGAACGGTCGGCGAGGCGGCGCGTTGTCGACGGCCGGTTGCGGTGGCCAGGACGTATCCGAGCGCTGCCGTCAGTGGCGCGGTCACCAGGAGGTAGCCGCCGGTGAACGCCAGGACGCTGTCCGGTGTGGCTGAGCGCGTGGTGACGAACAGTAGGCCGCTTCCCAGGAGCAGGTAGACGGTGGCGATCACGGCGCCGGCCGTTGAAGGACGTAGTCGCCAGTTGCGCACGCATGCCCCCGTGGTTTGGGATGGGATCGGCTGGTCTGGCTTACGGGAGACGCTCGCCGGCTCCTCCAACAGAATAGTACGTTAAATCCGTGTTTTGAGAACCAATCCCCATATTGGTGTGAGTTTCATCGTCGCAACGACGGAAGGTCATGTTCTTCGTGGCCACGGCCGGCGCGCGACAGCGTTGCCGCGTGCGGTCGAACCGCCGCGGTGTCCCCCAGGGGCAGCCGGGTGTGTCAGGCGCTGTGAGCGCGTTCCTTGAATTCCGAGACGATACGCTCCTGCTCGCCGGGGGGCGCCGGCTCGTAGTCGGCTCCCTCGACGGCGTATCGGCCCTGGCCGCTGGTGAGTGATTTCAGCGTGGACTCGTAGTCTCCCAGCTCGCTCAGCGGCGCTTCGGCGCTCAGTGTCACGATGCCATCGGGCAGGTTGCGGGTATCGATGATGCGTCCGCGACGTGCCGAGAGATCGCTGGTAACCCCGCCCATACTCGGCTCCGGGGCGGTGACTTCCACGCGCGCGTATGGCTCCAGCACGATAGGCCCGGCTTTGCGAGCGGCATCCAGGAACGCTTTGCGTCCGGCGATCACGAATGCGATCTCCTTGGAGTCCACGGAATGGTGCTTGCCGTCGTGGACGACCACGCGGACATCCTGCATGGGATGGCCGGAAATCGCGCCGGCGGCCATGGCCTCGCGAACGCCCTTCTCCACGGCGGGAATGAGCGAGGTGGGAATGGCGCCACCGACGACCTCGCTGGCGAACTCGAAGCCGACGCCCCGCGCAAGCGGCTCGACGCGGAGGAATACCTCGCCGAACTGGCCGGCGCCGCCCGTCTGCTTCTTGTGTCGGCAGTGACCCTCCGCCGGCCGCGTAATGGTCTCGCGATAGGCCACCTTGGGCGTGTGCGTGTGCACGTCCACGTGGTAGCGCTCGTGCATGCGCTCGATCATGGTGCGCAGGTGCAGCTCGCCGTAGCCACGGATGACGGTCTCGTTGGTGGCAGCGTCACGGTCGACGTGAAAGAACGGGTCCTCGGCGGCCAACTTGTTCAGTGCCTCGGAGAGTTTCTTCTCGTCACTGCGCCGTTCCGGCTCGATGGCCAGCCCATAGGTGGGCGGGGGCAGCTCGAAGGGGGGCATGTGGATGAGGTCGTCATCGTGAGAGTCGTGGAGTACGGCATCGTGGTGGAGCGCCTCCAATTTGCTGACCGCCCCCAGGTCGCCGGCGACCAGGGTGTCCACCTCGGCGAGGTGTTTGCCCTGGGCCTTGTAGAGTTTGGCGAGTTTCACGGGTTTGCGCGCGTCGCCAATGAGCAGCGACTGGTCCCGGCCGAGCGTTCCCTGGGCGACCCGCAACAGCCCGACCTTGCCGACGAAAGGATCGATGAACGTCTTGAAGACGTGGGCGAGTACGGGGGCCGTGGAATCCGGGTAGGGGTGCAGTTCCTCGTCGTTACCGTTGCCGTCACCACGCAGAAAGGGTGGCGGATTGCCCTCGGTCGGCGTGGGCATTAACCGCGCGAACACTTCCAGGAGTTCCGCGACGCCAGCGCCCGTGCGCGCCGAGACAAAGCACACCGGTATCAGGTGGCCCTCGCGAAGGGCCTGTTCGAACGGCTCGTGGAGCTGCTCGGGCGTGATCTCGCCCTGCTCCAGGTACAGCGCCATGAGCGCTTCGTCCACCTCCACGACCTGATCCACCAGGGCGGTGTGCGCGGCTTCCACGCCCAGGAAGTCGGCCTCGCCGGCGGGCTCGAAGAAACAGTCGGCGACCCGGGTGCCCGCGTCCGCCGGCAGGTTCACCGGCAGACATTCGGCGCCGAAGGCTTCCTGTAGCTGCGCGAGCACTCCCGGCAGGTCATCGGCGGCGTCGATGCGGTTGACGATAACCATCCGGCACAACTGCCGGCGGGTGGCCATGTCCATGGCGCGCTGGGCCATCGGTTCGATGCCGGTCTGGGCATTGATCACCACCGCTGCCGTTTCCACGGCCGGCAGGGCGCAAAAAGCCCGCCCCAGGAAATCCGGATACCCGGGGGTGTCGATCAGGTTGACGTGGCGGCCACGGTAGTCGAAGTGGCCGAGTGCGATGTCCAGCGAGTGGCCGTGGGCTTTCTCCAGCGGGTCGTGGTCGTAGACGGTGGAGCCGTTGTCCGCTCCCGAGCCGGCGGCGGTGACGCCGCCGTGATGGAGCAGGGCTTCGGCGAGCGTGGTCTTGCCGGCGCCGGCATGCCCGAGCAGGGCAACGTTGCACAGCGCAGCGGTGGTATACGACGACATGGCGCGCACCTCGGTTCACCTTGGCGGTGGTACGCGCGGCGATCCCGGCCGCACGTCCGCGCTGTCAGTTTAGGAAACGCTGGACGCTTCGCACGTGCTTCCGGTCGATCAGCGCATTCGCAGACGAGGCGCGGAGGCAACGGGCGTGGTTCAGTGTTTCTTCTGGTCGCCACATCGCTCCCGTTCTATGCTGTTGTGCCATTCCGCGTTGCCAGGGAGTCCGGCCATGCCCCAGCCGATGGAATTCCGCACTGAACGGCTGTATCTGCGCCAGTGGCGCGAGGATGACTTCGAGCCCTTCGCGGCGCTGAACGCCGACCCCCGGGTCATGGAGTACTTTCCCGCGGTCCTGGATCGCGCCGACAGCGACGCCATGGCCGGGCGCTGCCGGTCCCTTATCGCTGAACGCGGTTGGGGCTTGTGGGCCGTGGAGTTGCGGGCGACGGGTGAGTTCATTGGCTTCGTCGGTCTCAACGAACCCGAACCGGAGCTGCCTGTGGCGCCGTGTGTGGAGGTCGGCTGGCGCCTCGCGTTCGCGCACTGGGGGCGGGGCTATGCCAGCGAGGCGGCTCGTGGGGCGTTGCGGGTGGGCTTCGAGGATCTCGGGTTGGCGGAGATCATCTCGTTTACTGCCGTCGGCAACCGCCGTTCCCGCGCGGTCATGGAACGGCTCGGAATGGTGGCGGATGCCGAGGGGTTCGCCCATCCGCGGCTGCCGGCGGACAGTCCGCTGCGCGCGCACTGTGTCTATCGGCTCGCCCGTGAACAGTGGTGTGCCTCCCCGCGCTCGTGGGAGGCACACCACTGAGCGACGGACGCATCACGAGCCCCGACGCTGTGCCCGCCGGCGGGCCATGACGGCCCGGGCTGCATCCACGTGCATCGGCAGGCGGGTGCCCCACCTCAGCTCCGCGCGGGTGTAGCCGAGATCGGCGAGCAAATGGTCCTCCAGGGCGAGCAAGCGCCGGAACTGCTGCCGCCGCCGCCACGTCCGCAGCCATTGCCCGAGTCGGGCACGCAACGCTTCCAGCCATTCCACCGGTGCCATGGCCGGCAGATAAGTATTGCGCAGCGGCCGTTGCAGCGCGGGGTGGACGGCTTCGTTGACGCCGCGGATTCGTTCCCGATTCGACATGACGACACTCCTTCACTTAGGCCGCCGTCGCCGGCGGTGTGAGCTGGTTTGTTCGGAGAGGTCGCGACCTTGGAAAGGAGCATCGCGCGGAACACTGGTTCAATCAAACGAATAAAACTATACTAAGCGTTCAACATTGTTGAACGATGAACCGGTGAAACCATGCAAGCCCTGAACGAGAATGGCGCCACGGGCTCGCTGCCGCTGCTGGAGACCGATGTCCTGCGAACGTTCGTCGCCATCGCCGAGAGCGGCAGCTTTACCCGCGCGGCACGGCAGGTGTTTCGCACGCCGTCGGCGGTGAGCATGCAGATCAAGCGTCTCGAGGAGACACTCGGACGCAGCGTGTTCGTGCGCGAGGCGCGTCACGTGCGCCTGACGCCGGAGGGCGAGTCCCTGCTGAGCTACGCCCGGCGGCTGCTCAAGCTCAATGAAGAGGCAGTGACGCAGTTCCTCGCTCCGGCCATAGAAGGCACGGTACGGTTCGGCACGCCGGACGACGTGGGTACCCGGATTCTGCCCGGCGTGCTGTCGCAGTTCGCCCGGACCCACCCGGCCGTGCAGGTGGACGTCGTGGTCGGTCGAAGCACCGAGGCGATCCGGCTACTCGACGCCGGGGAGCTCGACCTGGCGCTGATGACCGCCGGCAATGACGGCCTGGATGACCAGCGCGGCGATATCGTGCATGCCGAACCGCTGGTCTGGGCGGGCCGCGAGGGCGGGGTGGCCGCGGAACGGGATCCGTTGCCGCTCGCCCTGGCGAATCATGGTTGTTCCTGGCGCACGGCCGCGCTGGCGGCGCTGGATCGCTTGGAACGACGCTATCGCGTCGCCTACAGCAGTGAGCACTGTGCCGGACAGGAGGCGGCGATGCTGGCGGATCTCGCCGTGGCACCGTTTCCGCTCAGTCTGGTTCGCCCGCCGTTGCGGCGCCTCGGTGAGGACACCGGCTTGCCGTCGCTCGGCGATTACCACGTGGTGCTGGTGCGCGGCGCCGCGCGCGGGCCGGCGGCGGAGGCGCTCGCGGGACACGTCGTGGAGGCATTCCGCGCAAAGACGTGAATCATGGAGGATGACAGGGATGAGTATCGTGTTGCCGCCCATGTCGGCGGAGGGGGTCGTGACCGTCGAGCAGGCGCTTCGGGCGCGGCGCAGCCATCGTGAGTTCACCGCCACGCCGATAAGCCGCGAGGCGCTCGCCGTGCTGCTCTGGGCCGCCGGCGGGGTCACCGGCGCCGATGGCGCGCGAGCGGCACCATCCGCGGGCGGCCACTATCCGTTGCAGGGCTACGTCGCCGCCGGTGCCGTGGCGAACCTGCCGCAGGGGGTGTACGAATACCGGCCGGGGCAGCATGCGCTGGAGCCGTGCGCCACCGCGGACGTGCGTGTCGAGCTCGGTGAGGCCGCCCTCGGTGAGCAACCCTGGGTGGAGACGGCCGCCGCGGTCATCGTGATCGTCGCCGACCTCGCCGGAGCGCGGGCCCGTTTCCACAGCCAGCCGCCGGTGGGCGTTCGCGGTGATCGCTACGTGTACATGGAGGCAGGCGCATTCGCCGAGAACGTCCATCTGCAGGCGACGGCCCTCGGGCTCGGGATGGTGCTCGTGGGCGGTTTCGACGATTCGGCAGTGGCGACCGCGCTGCGCCTCGACGAGCCCCTGGAGCCGGTGGCGATGCTGTGTCTCGGCGAGGTGTGAGCGCGCTCACCGGTCGGCGGCGTCCACGTCCCGTTTCGGCACCGAATCGGTGCGCGGCGCCGTGTTGACGATTGCCACGCCCACCATCACCACGGCGAGCCCCACCAGGGCCCGGGGGGCGAGAGTCTCGCCGAAGAGCAGATAGCCGAATACCGCCGTAAACGGTGGCGCCAGATAGAACAGGCTCGCCACCTTGGCGGCGGCGCCGTGGCGGATGAGCGCGAAGAGCAGCCCGATGGCGCCCACCGAGAGCACGAGCACCAGCCAGCCCAGGGCAAAGACGAACTCCCCGGTCCACTCGATGCTACGGGTCTCGAAGGCGAGGGCGAGGGTATAGAGTACTGCGCCCGTGGTCACGTACTGAATGGTGCCCCCGGTGCGCAGGTCCGTGCCCGGCGAGAAGCGCTTCTGATAGAGAGTCCCGAAGGTGATCGCGAGCAGGGCGATCACGGCACCGCCGAGGTTGATCGGCGCTGCCGTGCCGCCGTCGATGCGGCTGGAAACCACCAGCGCGACGCCGGCGAAGCCGAGCATCAGCCCGAGCCACTGTCGTGCCACCACCCGTTCACCCAGCACCACACCGGCGAGAGCGGCGGTGAGCAAAGGTTGCAGGGAGACGATGATGGCGGTGACCCCGGCGGCCAGGCCATGATCGATGGCCCAGAAAACGCCTCCCAGATAGCCGCCGTGCACCATCAGCCCGGCGATGGCCACGTGCGCTGCCTGGGTGGCCGAGCCCGGCCATGGTGCGCGGGTGGCAAGGGCAACCGCGAGCAGCAGACCGCTGGCGATGAGCATGCGCAGCGCCAGGAAGGTGAAGGGTTCGGCGTGAGGCAGCCCGAGGCGTGCGCCGATGAAGCCGGTGCTCCACAGCAGCACGAATAGGGTGGGCATGGCGACGCGCCAGGTGCCCGTGGTGTCGGCTCGCGCCATGATGCCCCCGCGGTGGATGAAACGTCAGTGTACCGCTTGCCTGCGGCGGTCGCGATCGCCGTCCGCGTCCGCGCGAGGCGGCCTGTTCAGAACGGCCACACGAGCGGAGCCAGCGTCACCGTCACCGCCATGGTCAGGAAATTCAGCGGCAGGCCGAAGCGCAGGTAGTCGACGAATCGATAACCGCCTGGGCCGTAGACCATCAGGTTGGTCTGGTAGCCCAGCGGCGAGGAGAAGCTCGCCGACGCCGCGATCATGAGCGTGATGATGAACGGCATGGGGTTCACGCCGAGGCTGTCCGAAGCCGACAAGGCGACGGGGAAGACCAGCACGGCGGCGGCGTTGTTGGTGATGAGCTCGGTGAACAGCGACGTCACCGCGAACACGGCCAGCAGCACCAGCCACGGGTGGCCGTCGGCGAGGGTCACCATGCCATGGGCCAGCGTGCTGGCCGCGCCGCTGTTGGCCATGGCCTGACCCACCCCCAGGGCGGCGCCGATGACCAGCAGCACGGACCAGTCGATGCTGCGCCGTGCCTCGTTGCTGGTGGCACAGCCGGTGGCCACCATGGCGCCAGCGGCGAGCAGGGCGGCGTTCAGCATGGACAGCACGCCGGAGGTGGCCGCCGCCACCATGGCGGCGAGAATCGCGAGCGCGATACCGGCGCGCTCGTGGCGTCGCGGCGTGGAATTCTCCACCCGGCTGACCAGGAAGAAGTCCCGGGCGTTGCGCTGGCGATCCAGGAAGCTGGGATGGGTCTCCAGCAGCAGCGTGTCGCCGGCCTGCAGGACGATATCGCCGATCTTGCCGGTCAGACGCCGGCCGCCGCGGGCGACGGCGACCACCGCGGCGTTGTACTCGCTTCGGAATCGCCCTTCGCGAATGCTGCGGCCCACCAGCGGACATTCGTTGGAGACCACCGCTTCCACGAGGCAGCGCTGATCCCGCCGTCCCTGGAGTTTGTGCACCTGGTCGGTGGCCGGCTGCAGGCCGCGCATGCGGTGCAGGTCCACGACGGACTCCACGACACCGGCGAATACCAGGCGGTCGCCGCCCTGCAGGCGCTCACTGGGGGCGACGGCGGGCAGTACCTGACCGTCGCGCTCGATTTCCGCGAGGAACAGCCCGGGCAGGTGACGCAGACCCGCCTGCTCGATGCTTCGCCCCACCATCGGGCCGCCGGGCTCGACAATCACCTCGGCGGTGTAACGGCGCGGGTCCTGGTCGATGTTGAGCGTCGGGCGGTGGTCCGGCAGCAGCCAGGAACTCGCCAGAAGAATGTAGGTGAGCCCCAGTATCGCAGCCGGCAGCCCCACCCAGGCGAGATCGAACATGGCGATGCCGGGGGCGGCGCCGGCGGATTGCACCATGCCGTCGATCACCAGGTTGGTGCTGGTGCCGATGAGCGTGCACATGCCGCCGAAGATCGAGGCATAGGACAGCGGCATGAAAAGCCGCGACGCCGGCAACTGGGTGCGTTTGGCGAGATCGTCCACCACCGGCAGGAACATGGCCACGACGGGCGTGTTGTTGAGAAATGCCGACAGCCCGGCCACGGGAAAGAGCATGCGGGTCTGGGCGGTGATGAGCCGCCGTGGCCGCCCGAGCAGCGGTTCGGTGATCAGCGGCAGCGCGCCGGTGTGGACCATGCCCGCGACCACGACGAACAGAAACCCCACCGTGATGAGTCCGGTGTTGCTGAACCCGGCGAAAGCCTGCTGCGGCGTGATCAGCGAGTCCGTGCCGGTGACGCTCGCGGCGGTCATGAGCACGGCCAGCCCGCCGAAGAGTAGGGCGGCGGGCGAGGCCACGTTGCGGATGAGGCCGTAGAGGATCCCGGCGACGACGGCGACTGTGAGCCAGGCTTCCCAGGTCAAGGTTCGCTCCCTGCGGCATTGGGGCGGCTATCCGGTACCCGTCGCCCCTGGCGGGCGCGACGGCACCGACGACTGCACAACGCGCGTCATTCTACGGAATGCGGAGCGGGCCGCCAGTGGTGCGCTGCCCGACTTGGCGAGCCGTGGGTCGGCGCGTGGACAGTGCGGTTACCGGCGGGCCGGCAGCGTGCCGGCCCGCCGGCGGGGGTCAGTCGTGGAAATTGCGCCCGGCAGTGACCTCGGGCACGACGCCCGTTCGGACCACGAAGTCGCCGAACCCTTCCCCGGCCTCGCGTTCGGCGGCATAGCGCTGGATCAGCGGCGTGAGCTCTTCGAGGATGGTGGCCTCGTCGATGTTCTCGCGGTGGAGCTTGTTGAGCCGCGAGCCGGTGGCGTTGCCACCCAGGTACAGGTTGTACTTGCCCAACGCCTTGCCGACGAAGCCGATCTCACCGAGGAAGGGCCGGGCGCAGCCGTTGGGGCAACCGGTCATGCGTACGACGATGGCGTCATCCGACAGGCCCGCGTCCGCCATGATCGCCTCGAGCTTGTCGATGAACGTGGGCAGATAGCGCTCGCTTTCGGCCATCGCCAGCCCGCAGGTCGGAAACGCCACGCAGGCCATGGACGCGGCGCGCAGCCGCGAGGCGTCACGCACGAGGCCGTACTCGTCGATGATCCTCTGAATGCGCTCGCGCTCACTCTCGGGGACGCCCGCAATGACCACGTTCTGGTTCGTGGTGATCGCGATATCGCCCTGGTGAGCCTCGGCGATGGCGCGCAATCCGCTCATGATGCGGCGCTGGTCGTCGAAGTCCGCGACACGGCCGTTCTGCACGAACAGGCCGTAGTGCCAGTCGCCGTCGTCGCCCTGGTACCAGCCGAGGCGGTCGGTGTTGCTGTCGAAGTGATAGTCGCGCGCGGCCCCGAGCTCGTAGCCGAGGCGCTCCTCCACCTGACCGCGGAACCAGTCGGCACCGTGGTCGTCGACGGTGTACTTCAGCCGCGCGTGCTTGCGGTTGGCGCGGTCACCGTGATCGCGCTGGACGAGCATGATTTTCTCGGCGACGTCGACCACCTGATCCGGCGTGCAGAACCCGATGACCTCGCCGAGGCGCGGGTAGGTCTCGGGCTCGCCGTGGGTCATGCCCATGCCGCCGCCGATGGTGACGTTGTAGCCGGCGAGCTCCCCGCCCTCGACGATGGCGATGAAGCCGATGTCGTGGGCGAATACGTCCACGTCGTTTTCCGGCGGCACCGCCAGTGCGATCTTGAACTTGCGCGGCAGGTACTGCTTGCCGTAGAGCGGCTCGACCTCTTCCTCGGGTCCGCCGGCGACACGCTCCTCCTCCAGGAAGATCTCGTGATAGGCGCGGGTGCGTGGCAGCAGCCGCGCGCTGATCTCGTGGGCGAGCTCGAAAGTGCGCCGATGCACCGCGGAGCGTCGCGGGTTGGCGGTGGAGATGACGTTGCGGTTGACGTCGCCACAGGCGGCGATGGTGTCCAGCGCGACGGCGTCGATCCCCTGGATGTGCTGCTTGATGTTGCGCTTGAACACGCCGTGGAACTGGAACGTCTGCCGCGTGGTCAGCCGCAGCGTGCCATTGGCGTACTCCCGCCCCAGCTCGTCCATCTTCAGCCACTGCTGCGGGGTCACCACGCCGCCGGGCAGGCGTACGCGCACCATGAACGAGTACAGCGGCTCGAGCTTCTGGCGGCGGCGCTCGCTGCGCAGCTCGCGGTCGTCCTGCAGGTACATGCCGTGGAATTTGGTCAGCTGCAGGCTGTCCTCGGTTACACCGCCGGTGACCGGGTCGGCGATTTCCTCGGCAAGCGTTCCGCGCAGGTAGTCGCTGTCGACCTTGAGGGTCTCGTTGTGGCTGAGCTCGTCGAGCGGTCGGCTGATGTCGTTCATTCGCAGTCTCAGTAAACGTCTCGCTGATAGCGCTTGTCTTTCTGCAGGGCGCGCACGTACTCGTTGGCGCCTTCCTCGTCGAGCCCGCCCTGCTCGCGGACGATATCGACGAGCGCCTGGTGCACGTCGGCAGCCATGTTGTCGGCGTCACCGCAGACGTAGAAGTGTGCGCCACTCTCGAGCCAGGTATAGATCTCCGCGGCGTTTTCCCGCAGCCGGTCCTGCACGTAGACCTTTTCCGCCTGATCGCGGGAGAAGGCGACATCGATCCGGTCGAGCACGCCCTGTTCGCGCCAGGCGAGGAAATCCGTCTGGTAGAGGAAGTCCGATTGGAAGTGGCGTTCGCCGAAGAACAGCCAGTTCCTGCCATCGGCGCCGGTTTCCGCGCGCTCGGCCAGGAAGGCGCGGAAGGGGGCCACACCGGTGCCCGGTCCCACCATGATCACCGGTGTCGACGGATCCGAGGGCAGCTTGAAATTCTTGTTGCGGTCGACGTAGACGCCGACGGTCTGACCCGGCTCCAGGCGGTCGGCGAGATAGGTGGAGGCGACGCCCTCGCGCTCGCGGCCGTGGCTTTCGTAGCGCACCACGCCGACGGTGAGATGAACCTCGTCCTCGTCCGCCTCCTGGCTGGAGGCGATGGAGTACAGGCGCGGCGGCAGCTTGCGCAGCGCGCCGACGAAGTCCGTCGCGCTCACGCTTTCGGCCGGGAACTCGGTGATCACGTCGATGACGTGGCGACCGTCGAGCCATTCGCGCAGCTCCGCGCGGGCCTCCTCGCCGAGCAGACGCTTGAGCTCGTCGGCGCCGGAGAGCTCCGCCCAGCGCTCCAGAAACGGCCGGGCGAGGGTGGTGATCTCGTAGTCGCTGATCAGTGCCTGACGCAGCGTGCGTCCCTCACCGACGTCAGCCTCCGGGTCGGCACCCAGGGCCGCGATGATCTCGTCGGCCACTGCCGGGTCGTTCTCGGCCACGATGCCGAGCGAGTCACCCGGCTCGAAGGTGATGCCCGAGCCCTCCAGCGAGAGCTCGATATGACGGGTTTCCTTGTTGGAGCCGCGGCCGTTCAGGACGATGTTATCCAGGATCTCGGCCTGGAACGGATTCTTCTTGCTCCAGCTCGCGCTTTCGCTGCGTCCGTCGGCGAGCGGGATGACGTTGCTCGAAGCCGGGGCGCTCGCGCCGGCCAGTTCCGCGAAGCGGTCGAGCACCGCGTCCACCCAGGCGGAAGCATCGTCATCATAGTCGACGTCGCAGTCGACGCGATCGTGGATGCGTTCGCCGCCCATGGCCTCCAGGCGCGCGTCGAAATCGCGGCCGGTCTGGCAGAAGTTCTCGTAGCTGGAGTCACCCAGCGACAGGACGGCGTACCGGGTCTCGCCGAGCTTCGGCGCCTTGCGGGCGTGCACGAGCTCGTGGAGGCCTTCGGCGGGATCCGGCGGGTCGCCTTCGCCGTGGGTGCTGACCACGACCATCAGGTTGGTCGCGCTCTTGAAATCCTTCTTGCCGAAATCGGCCATGTCCACCAGGCGCACGGCGAAGCCGCGGGCTTCCGCGCGTTCGACCGCGAGCTCGGCGACGCCCTCGGCATTGCCCGTCTGGCTGCCGTAGAGCACAGTGATCTCGGGCAGGGGGCTGGTCGCGGGTGCCGGTGCCGGCTCAGCGACGTTGGCGGCCATGCCGTTGGCCGATATCCCGGCGAGATAGCCACTCAGCCAGGTCATCTGGTCGCCGCGCAGCGTCGTGAGTAACTGATTGAGCTGCTGCGCCTGCTCGGCGCTCAGCGGGCTGTTGGTCTCAAGCAGGGGACCCTGAGCCATGAAGCCATCCTCTCTGTCCCGTTGGCGAGCAATGGGCAGGATAGCGTTGGGCTTTTTAGGCTGAAAAAGTATAAATTCTTATTTGTTTATTCGACCTTGTGCTTTAGAGGCGCGCAGATGACGATCACAGACCGGTTACGATCCCTCGGGCCCCTACGCATCGCGCTGCTGTCGGCGGTCGTTGTGCTGGTGGTGCTTCGGCCGTTCGCGGTGTCGCCGCCCACGGCAGCAACGCTCCCGGCGTTGATTCATACGGTGATCGTGCCGGCCCTGGTGCCCATCGTCGTGGCGGTGCAGGGGTTCGACCTGGTGATGACCGCAGTCTTCCGTGTCGATGCCGACAGTCACGAGCGCCAGCGCCTGACACGGTGTCTGCGGATCGGCGGCGCGGGACTCGTGCTCGTTCTTCTGGCCTGGGTGCCCTACTTTCTCGGGCAGGCGGCTTGATTGCCGCCGCTCAGGCGTTCACAGGCGTCTCCGGCCCGATCGTGAGTTGCTTCCCTGCTCGGTTCGGCGCGCCCACTCCTGTTTGCGCATATGCGATTCCACTTCGCGACGCAGGTTGTCCTCGAAAGAGCGTGCTTCGAGCTCGGAGTCGACCTGGCGTTGAAGCGTTTCCAGCTCTTCGAGGTTCATGCTGGCGAGGTCGAAATCCCGTTCGATTCGGGACGAGGGGTTAGATGCGCTCATGGGTCAGTCGTTTACCCCCGGCGTGGTGGATCGTCACTGGCATCAGGTATTGCTCAGGATCACATGGCGCACCGGCGATGGTACCGCCGCGCGCGGTCTGCGGATTAATCGCTTTCCAGCGTTCCGATGGAACCGGCCTGCGTTGTGGCCGGTACTTTACTAATCCGATCATAGGTAATGCCACGTGTCAGAGCGCTTGTGCGATTCGGCTGCCAGGCGCGCGAGCGAAGGCGTGGCAAGGCTCACGTCGAGTGAGCGCAACGCCGCAGCCGAATCGCACAAGCGCTCCCTTCGGGCGAGGCTGTCGGGCGCTCTCGCGGCGTTGCTCGTCGCTCATGTAGCGATTGCTACACCACGCGCCTCGCGCCTTGCGAGAACGCCCGACAGCCTCGCTGACATGTGGCATGACCTATGATCGGATTAGTAATTATTATCCCTGCTCCTGGCGCCCCACGTATAGGGCCGGCGGACATGGCTTTCAAGTCCCGACCCGGTGGTGGCCGCCGGCATGTCAGCGATTATTGAACTTCTCCGCGAGCTTCTGGAGCTTTTGCTCGCGCATCGCCTCCGCTGACGGGCGACGGCGCTTGGGGCGGCGCTGCCGACGGCGCTCGGCGGCCCGTTGCTTCTGCTCTTCACGACGCTGACGGGCGTGCTCGACGGCCTCGTCGGTGACTTCCCCGGCGTCGCTACCGTCAAGCGCGATGCGCTGGCGGCCGGCGATGATCGCCTCCAGATACGCCGGTGCATGGGTATAACGCGCCAGCGCTTGTTTGACCAGCCAGTTCGGCGTTTCCTTCAGCGTCTCGTCGCTGTCGAGATCCTTGCGCAGGCTCTGCTGAATCCCGATGGCCAGCGGCCGGACTTTGTCGCGCTCGCGGAACAGTGCCTGTGGGTAGCGGTCGATCAACAGTTCGAGAAAATCACGCGCACGTTCAGCGCGGCGGCGTTTCTGATTGGGTGTATTGGACATGCGATCGTCGTGCCCGAGCTCGTCTGGCCGGTTGGATTCTTCCCTCGTTAACGTCGGAGGATACTGCAAGCGGCCGGTGACGCATACCCCGTACAGGAAGTGTCGCCGGCTGCGGTGGTGATTCGGTAAGCTACGAGTAATAAGTGGACGCGTAGACTTCGCAGGGAAGCAATCCGCCGGCTTGCGGTTACGGATTGCCTTTTTAGGGGTGATTACCAGTCCGATCGATGATCGTCGCGCCTCGGCGTGTGTCCGTGGGCAAGCCCGCGGGCCGGAAACTCGCGTCGAGCGGTGTTGGCGCTTGTGACCGGACTGGTACCGCCAACTCTACCAACAGGGGGATGACCATGAGGGGACGACAGCTAACGAAGCTCGCCGTGGCGGCGGCGATGTCACTGGCGGTGGCGGGCTGCAACACCAATCCCGTTCTCGGGGGCGCCTCGTCCACGGTGACCGGTTCCGGCGGTGCCGCTGGCGCGAAGAACGCCAACAGCGAGCTGCAGCGTTGTGACCAGCCGATCGGCACGGCGGCGCTCTACGAAGGCAACTACAACGGGCTCCGGCAGGCCGGTCTGGAGAGCCCGCTGCCGCTGCTCCGGGTGATGATGTCGCAAAGCGGGTGTTTCCGGGTCGTCGACCGGGGTGCGGCGTCGAAGGCGCTCAAGCGTGAGCGATCGCTGGCGCAGAGCGGCGAGCTGCAGTCCGGCAGCAACATGGGCAAGGGCCAGATGGCGGCGGCCGATTTCATCATCACGCCCAACGTCGCCTTCAAGGATCCGGACTCCGGCGGCGGGTTCGGCGGCCTGGGCGCCGTCCTGCCCGGAGTGCTCGGAGCCGTGGCCGGCGGCGTACGCACCGAGAACCTGGAAGCGCAAACCACGATGTTGCTCACCAACGTCCGCACGGGGGTTCAGGAGGCGGCGGCGACGGGTACCGCCAAGAAGACCGACGTGGACTTCGCCGGTTTTGGTTGGGTGGGTGGCGTCGCCGGAGGCGGCGGCAGCTATCAGGACACCGAAATCGGCAAGATCGTCATTGCCGCATTCGTCGACGCCCACAACAACCTGGTCGGGCAGATGGGCGCGATTCGCTCGACGGACGAGCGCGAGAAGAAGGGCGTCTATCGTACGGCCGCCAATCTCAACCTGCGCTCCGGGCCGCGTAGCTCGGCCCCCGTGATCACCACCCTCAACCAGGGCACGACGGTGGTGCCCACGGGCGAGCGCCGCGGTTCCTGGTGGCAGGTGGAGGTACGTGCCAGCGGCGAGCACGGCTGGGCACATTCGGACTATCTCCAGCGCCGGTGAGCCTTTCTCGTGCGGCCGCCGCCGGCTTCCCGCGAGCCCGGCGGCCGCGCGTTATGCCGACCGTAAGTCTCCCAGACTTGTGTTAGCCGGGTACGAAACGCATATCATGGAGTAACGGAGTCCCACCGCAGCCAGGTGAAGTTGATGACCCACGACCATCGCATTCAAAAGCAGCAGTTGGTTCGCATGCTCGAGGATGCGCCCTTTGAGCACATGACAAGCACCGTGCACGTGCTCGACGGCCGGCGTGACGAGCGCCACGAGCTCGCCGGCGTGTCGATCTATTCGAATGCCCAGGGGTGGATGGCCCAGGTGAACTGGCGGGCCGTGGTGGATAGCGATGAGATTACCCTGCGCGTGGGGGATGCCGACAGCGGCGAACGCGCCTACGAGCTGCGTGACGAACACCGCATCCAGGTCAGCGTCGAAGACGAGGGCGGCTCGCCGGTGAGCGAAGACGAAGTCTCGGCGATCGTTGCCCAGTCGCAGCTTGCCAAGAGCTGGGAGCAGGACGTGGTCAGCGTGTTGAAGGAAACCCGCGAGCGTCAGGCCACCGTTCACTGATTGCGCGCCGCGTCCCGTTCGGGGCGCGGCGCATTCACGCCCGCCTTTTTCTCTGCCGCCCGTTTCGTCGACGAATTCCCGGGAGAATAGCGGCCATCGGTCAGGCCGCGTGGCGAAGCCCTTCGTCACGGGACGGTGTCGCCTCGATCAGTGTCCGGGAACCGGCCGCTTGCAGAACTTCGAATCCGGTCGCCGGACGGCGAATCGCCTCGGGGGCGCCGGGATGCTGGCAGCGGCAGTCGAGATCGGTATGCGGACTCTCGCATGGTATCACCTTCGAGATCATGCACAACGGGCATTCGACATAATCCCAGAACGAATGTGATTTTGCCGTCATGTTTTGCGCCCTCTTGGTCTGCGCCTGCGGTGTATGGGGTCCAGTCAAGGCGAAGACCGGCATCGTGACCATGATGTAAGTCAAACCTGACGGTAATGTCATGCGGTTGCCCGAAGCGGTGCCTTCAACGCCGCAATCGTTGACGATAGAAGTCGACGAATGCGCGCACCTTGGCGGGCAAATGTCGCCCGGGCGGGTAGACCGCATAGATGCCGGCGCGGGGTAACGTCCAGTCGCTCAGCACCCGCACCAGGCGACCGGCTTGCACGTCCGCGCGAGCGCTGAATTCGTCCAGCGCCGACAATCCGGCTCCCTCCCGCAGGAGCGCGCGAAGCGCCACGGCGGAGTCCACCCGAAGGCGGGCGCTCGTCTGAACGCGCCGTTGCATGCCCTCGGCATTCGTGAACCACCAGGTCAGCGGCGATGGCAGGAGGGTCAGTGCGATCCAGTCGTGCCCGGCAAGCTCGTCGGGGTGCGCGGGCCAGCCCGAGCGCTCCAGGTACGCGGGAGCGGCGAAAATTTGTTGCTCGACCTCGCCGAGCTTTACCGCGCGCAGCGAGGAGTCCCGCAGCCAGCCCAGGCGGATGGCGATGTCGATGCCTTCGTGTACCGGATCGGTGATGCGGTCGCTGGTGCGGAGCTCGATGTTCAGCCGTGGGTGCAGTGCCGAGAATTCGGCGACGGCGGCTGCCAGCACCTGCTCGGCATGGTCCACCGTCGCACTGAGGCGCAGTGTGCCGGAGAGCTCACCATCGGCGGGTTGGAGGCGGTTCACCGTCTCCTCGATGCCTTGCAGGTGCGGCCGGCTCTCGCGATAGAGCAGTCGCCCCGCATCCGTGAGTGTTACCCGTCGGGTCGTGCGGGTGAACAGGGCCGCGCCCAGAGTCTTCTCGAGACGGCGAACGTGGATGCTCACCTTGGCTTTCGCCATGCCGAGCCGCTCGGCGGCCGCCGTGAACCCGCCAGCCTCGGCGACGGCGGCGAAAATTCGAAGACTGTTGAGGTCGATGTGTTCCAGGGACGGCATGGCGATCTATTGTTTAGAAAACGACAACAATGAATTATCAGTTTGCCCGTATATGCAATCAATGCACATCGTCAGAATGCTCCACACCCGGGCACGCTTCATCCCGAAGCGGGCCATCACACAGGGACAACGGAGGCATTGCCATGAAGATCGCCATCATCGGCGCAAGCGGGTTCATTGGATCGGGGCTGCTCGACGAGGCGCAGTCCCGGGGACACGAGGTGACCGCTCTCGTGCGCCACCCCGACAAGGTTTCAGACAGAGTGGGGGTCAGCCCTGTTGCGGTGAATGTTCTCGACCAGGCGGCGCTCGCGTCTTCCCTGCGAGATCATGACGCCGTGATCAGCGCTTTCAGTGGCCACGCCCAGGACGATGTCTACGACCACTACGTGCAGGGCATTCAGTCGATTATCGCCGCCGCCAAGCACGCGGACGTCCCGCGCCTGCTGGTCGTCGGCGGCGCTGGCAGCCTGCAGACGGACGATGGTGTGGAGTTGCTGGACACCCCGGCTTTCCCCGAGATGTACAAGGCCACGGCAGAGGGCGCGCGCACGGCGCTGCGGCTGCTCCGCGAAGAGCCCACGCTGAACTGGACCATGCTCAGCCCGTCAGCGGAGATATTCCCGGGTGAGCGCACCGGCGAGTTCCGACTCGCCGACGATCGACTGATCGTCGACGACGCCGGTCGTAGCTCGATCTCCGTGGCGGACTATGCGGTGGCCATGCTCGACGAGGTCGAACGGCCCGCTTATCCCAAGCGGCGATTCACCGTGGGGTACTGATCGAGTCGGCCGGACGGAATGTGTCAACCTTTTTCCGACAGTGCCGGCGATTTTTCCTAATGAATCATTGGACGGCGGCATCGGCATACGCGTAGACGCCTCCGTGGGTGGCCTCCAGTAGTTCCTC